>NZ_JBSXOE010000035.1:0-242378 GCF_056859295.1 Roseovarius sp. B-10
CATCAATCCACATGACCCAGAACAAGCAACCGACCGGGCCTCACAACCCGGGCGCCGGACCCGCCTGTGCGGGTGCTCCATCCCCTCCGGAATACAGGCAGCCGACCGCCAAAATCTGAACCTGATGAATAATGGCGGCTAACACAGAACTCCTACACAGCACTTGTCTCACAAATTTTTCCGCAATAAAATCAATGCCAAAGACAAGACAAAAGCAAGTTCGATTCTCTCCAGCAGCACCATTTCAACCCATTGAAATGAAATACGGCCCTTGCATCCAAGGACCTTTGGCCGTTCGAAGGTTGCAAACCTGGTAACATACGATCGTTCTCATGGCGGGTAGGGTCAGGCACTTGGTGAATCGCAGCGGGCGCTATCATGCCGGGCTGGTCGTGCCGAAAGACCTGTGTGGAATCGTCGGCAAGACTGGGTTGCGAACGCCTCCGGGCGGCGATTACCGGCAACTCCAGATAAGGCTGAGCCGGCCCATCTGGTAGGGCCTCAGAGCGCGCCGACCCTGCGGCGCGTGCAGCTGCTGCGACGCGTCTGTGAGGCACCGAAGGCGTAGCGAGGAGGAATGCGCGAACCACGGCGAGGAAGGGTCGGGCTGCCGTCCCTCGCCGGGTCCCGCCAAAAAGATTTACCCTAAGTTTACGCTACTTGACAGATTCTGCCGGGAAAACGTGTTATCCTCGGCGCGATGTAAACCTTCCGGACGCGACGACCCGGTTCACGCACGCTCGCGGCGCCGGGCCAACCATGCTTGATCAGACGCACGTCGCAAAATCGGGCCCGCGCCCCCATATTGACTGAACAGGCGTGATAGTCTCCGCCCAAGAAAGGCATCACTCGATGACCATGTTTTCCATGAAGCCACAGTTCAACCTTGCCGAATTCCTCGCGGTGCCCGCCCCCGTGGGTGCGGCCAGATCCCGTAACGCACGGCGCCGCAAAATGCAGTTCCAACCCGGTGCGAAATCTGAAGGTTCAGTCCCGCCGAAGGCCGCTGAAGACACCGAACCGACCGACAAACCGGAATAGGAACCGGGGTGGTGGCGCTCGCGCGTTCCTAAAGACCAAAACAGGCGCTGCCCGCACCAACTTGACAGGTCAGTTTGAGTCTCACGCTATCGTCCTCCAACGCCGACAATCAGCGTCGCGGCGGGGCGAAAATTTCAAGGAATTCGCCTTCGGCAATCTTGCTGCGCCCGGACACCGTCTGCGACGCAGAAGAACGGATCAGGTGGTCGCATCGGGCGACTTGCCCATCGCGCACCAGGCCATTTCGGGAATGTCGCCGATAATGGCTGCGGCCAAGGGCGGCATTGGTGCGGCCAGCGGCGAGAAGGCGGTGGCGAGCGACAGTTCGGAGGCGCGCGCGTATTTCAGCGCCATGTTCCAGGCCACCTGGCCCAGCACGATGGCCACGCCTGCATACAGCCAGATATACTGCCACAGCCGCCGCTCGGAAGGTGCTCGAGGACGGCGTGGCGTTCATTGAGCGGGTCAGGCTGGCTGTCGGCTACGAGGATACTGCCTTCTTCCGACGGATATTCAGGCACCATGGCGGCCTATCGCAGCGGGCAGAGATCATTTCGGCTTGGAAGAGGCTTGTGCTCACGTTCCCCTGGACCCCGGCGGGGTCCAGGGGAACAACCGTCTCAGGCATGGGCGCCTGGCGCTTCGAACAGGATCAGTTCGACCCGCTCATCACCCGCGACATAGGCATCGTGACCTGGCGGAATCTCGAAAAAGTCGCCCCTGGTGATCGGCGTCTCCTCTCCGCTTTCGATCATCCGCACGACGAGCCGGCCCGAGAGGCAGTAGCCGGTGTGATGCATCGGGCAGGTGTCGGGGGAGCCGAGAAGCGGTTTTTCATCCGCCTCCCAGGTCCAGCCGGGCTCGAACACGGCGCGCATGCCGGTGGAGCCTTGCCCGGTCTTGATGATGTCGATGCCGCCACGCTCCTTCATGTCGAGCCGGTCATCGGGGGTCTCGAAGCGACGAATTTCGATGGTAGCTGTCATGTGTTTTCTGCCTTTCTGTGGGCCGGACCCGAAGGGCCGGACCGTTCATATATAGGTGATTTCGGAGTTCAGAGTGTAAAGCATCCCCTCGACCTTGATGCAGGTCTCCGAGTCGTAATTCCAAGAGGCCAGCGTCTTGCAGGATATCCTGCACGACGGCCTCGTCTTTGGCCTCGTCAATCTCCATGTCGCGATGGGTCGCGGTCATGCTCCGATCCCGGTAGCCGTCCGACCGCTGATACTGGCGGCGAGGATTTCGCAGATGTTCGGCGATCAGCCGGAAGCCGGTGGCGTCTCCAGGGCGTTCGGTGAGCGTCACGATCTCCAACTCCCTGGCGAGAGATTGGGGGATTGCTGTTCCTTTTGTCCTTGTCCGCGAGTTCGGTCAGGCGGGGTCGATTTGCGCCGACTTGACTGCCTCTGCGGTCATCGGCTCATCACCCCCGTTCTTGCTGTCAAGCGGCAAACAAGCCACGGCGTTGTGCTGAGCATTGGTCTGAGTTTCACAGGCTCACCACGTGCGGGTGCCAGTTCACCGATCGCCAGAGCATTCAATCGCTAGATCAGCCACCGCACGAGCACGGGCACTATGATGCTGGTGAGCAAGGCATTGAGCGCCATCGCGATGCCGGCATAGGCCCCGGCAGTCGGGTTCACCTGGAATGCGCGCGCCGTTCCGATGCCGTGTGATGCCAGCCCGACGGAGAACCCCCGCGCGCGCCAGTCCTTGATACGCAGCACTGTCATCAGGGGCGTGACGATCACGGCCCCGATGATCCCGGTCAGGATCACCAGCACGGCCGTCAAAGCGGGAAGGCCGCCGACCGCTTCGGATATCCCGAGCGCCACGGGCGCGGTCGTGGATTTGGGGGCGAGCGACAGGATCACCTCGGTCGAAAGACCGAACGCCTGCGCCAGCAGAATGGCCGAGCCTGCCGCCGTCACCGAGCCGGCCAGAAGCGCCAGCAGGATCGGCGCGACGGACTGGCTAATGGTCTCGCGGTTGTCCCATAGCGGCAGCGCCAGCGCGATCGTCGCCGGGCCCAGCAGGAAATGGATGAACTGTGCCCCCTCGAAATAGGTCGCATACTCTGTCTGCGTGACCCAGAGCACCGGCGTGATCATCAGGACCGCGAGGATCACCGGGTTGGCCAATGGATTATTGTCCAGCCGTCGCGCCACCCCGTCAGCGGCAAGATACGCCAGAACGGTCGCGGTCAGCCACAGAAGGGGACTTGTGGACAGATAGCTCCAGAGGTTTGCCACGTCCGTCATGTCGAGCGCCCTTCGGTCAGGCGGCGCACACCAATAAAGGTGCCGACAGCCGCCAGCATGGCCAACAGCGTGGACAGCACAAGCACGACGAGGAGCGCAAACCAATCCTCCGATAGGACCTCCAGATTGCCGATCACACCGACGCCCGCCGGAACGAATAGCAGGGACAGGTTTGCCAGGATGACCGTGATGGTCGCCCGTAGCTGTTCGGCAAGTGCCGGCCTGAGGCGAAGGATGAGAATGAGCAGCGTCAGCCCGATGACGGGGCCGGGGATGGACAGGCCGATGCCGCGGACGATCACCTCTCCGATGAGTTGGCAGACAAGAAGCAGCCCGAGAGTTGGAAGCATGGGAAATACCTTTTCAGGAGCGTGCGCCTGATCTTGGTGACAGCTAAGTCTGCGTGCCACAATCGCATCGCGCAACCAGTAACACTGTTATGCCCGCCGCGCAGGCGCGGCCTGATCTCAATTCAGCCTCCACCGGCCACGGTCAGGCCCAGCAGACGCCAGACCTGCATGCCGCCGCGGTAGTATGAGATCCGCTCGGCGGGGTAGCCGGCCGCGATCATGTTGCGGATCGCCGTCGGGGACTGCCCGCACCAGATCCCGTTGCAGAAGAGTGCGACCCGCTTGGCCTCCGCACAATCCCAGCCGTCGAAATCCGGCTGGCACCCGAGCCGGCCGAGCTCATCGACGACATACGTATAGGGAATGTTGATCGCGCCCGGGATCGTGCCGCCCTGAAACCAGTCAGACGTCCGGCTGTCCACGACAACGGCTTCAGGGTCCTGCAACATCTCCAGAAGCTCGAGTTCCCCGATCGTCGACACACCCGGAGCGGGGACCATCGGCTGTATGCAAAATTCCGGACATGGGCGCGAGGTGCGCGCCCACTCGCCGGTTAGCTCGTGCGACGGATCCTGTATGCGATTAATCACCTGTGGGCCATTCTCGGTCTGAACGGTCGCCTCGGGCATCGATTTCGTGATCCCCACTGTAGGGTCGGCCTGCGCCGACCCGGCGATGAATGCGGCAGCGAAAGCGGTGGCAAGTGTCTTCATTTTGTCCTCCGGTCTGTGCGTTTTTACGCGCGGCGCAAGGGTGTCGGAAAGGGGCACGCCGATCCGGGCTGCGCGAGGCGCGCTCTGGCGTGTTTCCGCGTCTGTCGCCCGCGAGAAGCATAGGGCCACTACCCTGCACGCTCTTTGATCTTGCGCAATGGCCAAGACGGTCGTCCGGCATCTCGATCATCCGCGGGGGCGCTACCTGCTTCATCGGCCTCGGCTTCTCGACCGGTGGCCATGGCCCTGTTGATGGCGTCGAGGCCCCGTCAAGGCATTGTAACCCGGCGCCGCGCATGTAGGGTATGCCCGGGATGTGAAAGGGAGGCAGGCAGATGATCGCAGTGAACCCCGAGAGATTTCTGGCCGATCTGCACCGGCTGCGCGAGTTCGGCGCGGCGGGGGTGGGCAAGGGCGTGGTGCGCCCCGCCTATAGCGAGGCCGACATCGCGGCGCGGGACTGGCTGGCGGGACGGATGCGCGAGGCGGGGCTGGTGCCGCATCTCGATCCGGTGGGCAATCTCTTTGGCCTGGCCGAGGGGCGCTCGATCCTGCTGGGCAGCCATAGCGACAGCCAGCCCGAGGGCGGATGGCTCGACGGGGCGCTGGGAGTGATCGCGGCGCTGGAGGTGGCGCGCGCGAGCGTCGAGGCAGGTGGGCCGCCGGTTTCTGTCGTGTCCTTCCAGGACGAGGAAGGCCGGTTCGGCGTCACCACCGGCAGCGCGATCTGGTCGGGAAACCTGTCGTTGGAGGATGCCGATCGGCAGACCGACCGCGAGGGTGTGCGCTTTGCCGAGGCGCGGGCGGGGATCGCGGAGCGGGCCGGGGATTTCGTCGATCCGGGGCGTTTCACCGGCTTTGTCGAGATGCATATCGAGCAGGGCCCGTGGCTCTATGAGGCGGGCGAGGCGGCGGGCGTGGTCACCGATATCGTCGGCATCCGCGACATGCGGATTACCTACGACGGTGAGCAGAACCACGCCGGCACCACGCCGATGCACCGCCGCCGCGACGCGTTCCAGGGGCTGGCGCGATTCAACGCGCTGCTGAATGACCGGCTGCGCAACGTGGTCACGCCGCAGACGGTGTGGACCATCGGCCATGTCCGGCTGCACCCGGATGCCCATTCCATCGTGCCGGGGCGGGCGGTGTTTTCCATGCAGTGGCGCGACGGCGACGCGGACCGGCTGCGCCGGATGGAAGAGATCATCCGCGACACCGCCGCAGAGGTGGCGCAGGACGCGGGGTTGAGCGTGAGCTTTGGCGACATGCTGGGGCTGGAGCCGATGCCGATGGACGAGACCTTGCGCGACGCGCTGTGCGACAGCGCCGAGGCGGTGGCGCCGGGGCGCTGGCGGCGGATGCAGTCGGGGGCGCTGCACGATGCCACCAACGTGGCGCGGCTGATGCCCGCCGCGATGCTGTTCGTGCCCTCGATCGACGGGATCAGCCATGCATTCGCCGAGGATACCGCCGAGGCCGACCTGGTGACCGGGCTGGAGGTATTGGCCGGGGCGGTGGGGCGTGCCGGGGGGTAATATCGTCACCGTCCGGTGTGACCGGCGGAAGTATGCCGGTCGCGCCCGGCGCGGCATTCAATAATCATCCTTCGTGCCCATCTGTCGGTCAGGACAAGATGGAGAGCGACATGGCACGCGAGCCACAGCGCGACCGCGCCGAAGCCGAGATTCTCTACACCCATCACACGCCGCGCGACATTCGCGACAGGATCGCGTTGCGCGTGGTCAAGACCATGCGCGTCTTTGCCGACGCGTTCTTCTCTGCACGCTACGGGCACCGCGCCGTGGTGCTGGAAACGGTGGCGGCGGTGCCGGGCATGGTCGGCGGCCTGTTGCGGCATCTAAAGGCGGTGCGCCATATCCGCGACGACCAGGGCTGGATCCGCGATCTGCTCGACGAGGCCGAGAACGAGCGCATGCACCTGATGACCTTCATCCATGTCGCGCAGCCGACGCGGGTGGAGCGGCTGCTGATCATGGTGGCGCAGGTCGTGTTCTACAACGTGTTCTTCTTCACCTACCTGTTCGCCCCGCGGATCGCGCATCGCATCGTCGGCTATCTCGAGGAGGAAGCGGTCGTCAGCTACACGGAATACCTGGCCGAGATCGACGCCGGGCGGCAGGAGAACGTGCCCGCCCCGCGGATCGCCATCGACTACTGGGGGCTGCCCGAGGAGGCCCGGCTGCGCGAGGTGGTGATCCGCGTGCGTGCCGACGAGGCACATCACCGCGACACCAACCACGGGTATGCCAACCAGATCATGGAGGGGACCGATCCGTGAGCAGGATCACCCCCAGCGCACATCGCCGAGGAAGATGTAGCCCGCGCCGTAGATCGTCTTGATCAGGCGCGGGTTGCGGGGGTCTTCGCGCAGCTTGGTGCGCAGGCGGGAGATGCGCACATCCATCGCGCGGTCGAAGCTTTCGCCCGCGGCGCCGCCAAGCGCCTCCTGCATCGCCTGACGGGAAATGAGCCGCTTGGGCCGTTCGAGGAACAGCCGCAGCACCTCGCCCTCGGCATGGGAAAAGGGGGTTTCCGCGCCACTGTCATCCTCGAGCACGTAGCGGTCGAAATGCGCGGCCCAACCGTTGAAGTGCGCCACCTCGCCGGTCTGGGTGCTGGGCGTGCCGCGGCGCAGGCGGGCGCGGATGCGGGCCACCACCTCGGCCGGGTCGAACGGTTTTATGATGTAGTCGTCGGCCCCAAGCTCCAGCCCGGTCACGCGGTCCTGCACCTGCGCGCGGCCCGAGATGATGATCACCGTCGCCCCCTGTTCCAGCGCCAGCCGGTGCACGAGGCCGAGCCCGTCGCGGTCGGGCAATGACAGGTCGACGAGGCAGACATCGGGGCTCGCCTGCCTGAGCGCCGCCTCGAACTCGGTCGCGCGGCCGAACGCCATGGTGCGAAAGCCTGCCTCCTCCAGCGCCTCGGCGAGCATGGTGCGGATCGCGGGCTCATCATCGAGGATCGTCACGAGGGGGGCGTTCGCGGGGGCGGTCATGGGCGGTCTCCGGTGGAAAGGGCGGCGTCGAGCTGCGCGGCGGTGAACGGCTTGCGCAGGACCGGGGCCACGTCTGCAGCGGCGCGGTGGAGCGGGTCGTCGGGCGGCAGCGAGGTCATCAGCACCAGCGGACAGTCGCCGGGACGGGGCAGACGCGCGAGGTCGATGCCGGTGGCGCTGCCCTCCAGCACGATATCCGACAGGATGGCGGAAATTTCGGGCAGGTCGGCGAGAATGTCGGCGGCCTCGGCCACGCTCGCCGCCTCGATCACGCTGTGGCCCGCGCCGCGCAGCATATCGCGCAAGGCCGAGCGCAGGTCGGGGCTGTCCTCGACCAGCAGCACGAGGCCGGGGGGGCGCGCGTCGCCCGCGGGGCGAAGCGGCAGGCGCAGGGTGACGCGCCCGCCGGCATCGGTGTTGCCCAGGATGATGCGCCCGCCGGCGAGCTTGGTCATGTCGTAGACCATCGACAGGCCGAGCCCCGAGCCCTCGCCGCCCTTGGTGGTGAAGAACGGGTCGAGCGCGTGGTCGAGCGCCTCGGGCGAGAAGCCCGGGCCGGTGTCGCCGACGGTGAATTCCAGCCATGTTTCCTTCACCGGGCGGACGGTGAGGGTGACCCGGCCACGGCTGCCGCAGGCATCGCGGGCGTTGAGCACGAGGTTCAGCAGCGAATCCTGCAACATACCCGCGTCGAGCAGGTAGCGCCCCCCTGCCCCTTGCGTGTCGATGGCGAAGCTGATCCCCGAGGGCAGCGCCGAGCGCGCCAGCGTGTCGAGATCGGCGAGGAAGGCTGCGAGATCGGTGGGCACCGGCTCGTGCTCGCGCGGGCCGGTCATGTCGGCGATGCGACCGAGCAATCCGCCGCCGCGCCGTGCCGCCGCCAGCGTGGCGTCGATCAGTTCGCGCGCCTCGGCAGGCACCCCCATCCGCGCCAGTCGCGACTGCATGCCAAGGATGATCGTCAGCAGGTTGGAGAAATCATGCGCGAGGCCGGAGGTGAGCTGCGCCGCCATCTCGCGCCGCTTGGTCTGTTGCAGCGCGGCGCGCGCCTGGCTCTCGCGGGTGATATCCATCGACAGGATATAGACGCCACCCGAGATCGGGTCGGGCGTGAGCGCCACGCGGATGCGATGCGAGCTTGGCGGGTGGGTGAACTCGAACACCGAGGGTTCGCCCGCGTAGGCACGATCGAGGTGCGGGCCGATCACCGCCCATGTCCCGGGGTCGAACACATCGGCGGCGTCCACGCCGATCGGGTCGGTGCGCGTGCCCGGCATCACCGAGGTCAGCCTTCGGTTGGAATAGGTATAGCGGCGGTCGTGCCCGACATGGGCGATATGGGCGGGCATCATCTCGGCGGTCAGCCGCGTGCGCGCCTCGGCCTCGGTGATCTGGCGCTTGGCCTCTTCGAGCGCGGTGATGGTGGCCTGAAGCTCGCGGTTGGCGGTGGCGAGGTCCTCGGAATAGGCGAGTATCTGGTCCGACAGTTCCTCTGACCGGGCGCGCAGCAGCGCCTCCTGCCGCTTGGCGGGGGTGATGTCGGTATAGACCGTCACCCACCCGCCCTGCGGCAGCGGCGTGCCCTCGACGCTGATGGTGCGGCCATTGGCGCGGGTGCGCTCCATGTAATGCGGCTCGAAGGCGCGGGCGGTCTCGACCCGCTCGGCGACGAAATCCTCCACGCAACCCACGTCGCCGTAATCTCCGCGCCGGGCGAGGTAGCGGATGGTGGCGGCAAAATCCGCGCCGGGCGTCACCAGCGCGTCGGGCAGGGCGAACATTTCCTGGAAGCGGCGGTTGCAGACGGCCAGCCGCAGGTCGCGGTCATAGATGGTGAGCGCCTGCTGGATGAGGTTCAGCCCGGCCATCGTCATGGCATCGTGGTCGGTCGGCATGGGGGCTAGTCTCCGGGGTGCGAGGCGGGGGTGTTCCCCCGCGCGGAACAAGGCGAGCCTGCACGCCGCCGCGCGAGCGTCCGACCGCCCGCACGGGCGGGCGCGCGGCTCATCGCCGGATACCAGGAGGTTTGCGTGCCCACCAAGCCATACCCCTCATCCTGTCCCTACCCCCTCTCCCCTAGCACCGCGCGCGGGGGGCGCAAAGACCGTTCCCGCGCGGTAACAATTCGTAAGGATTGCGACATGTTCAGGAAAAAGTTGACCGCCAGCAATATTCGCGCACCCTTGAGGCAATAAGAATCGCGCACAGGGGCGCGGCCCGCATGGAGGATGCGGGCATAAGGGAGGAGAGAAATTTGGCACAGCCGTCACCAGCGGCGGATGGGGCGCGCTCCATTCCGGCGCTCTTGCAACGCAACGCCAGCCGTTTCGCGGGCCGCCACGCCTATCGCGAAAAGGAATACGGCATCTGGCAGACCTGGACCTGGGCCGAGGCCGAGAAGGAAATCGAGGCGCTGGCGCTGGGGCTGATAAACCTGGGCGTGGACGAGGGCGATTTCATCGCCATCATCGGGCGCAACCGGCCGCATTTCTACTGGTCCATGGTTGCCGCGCAATCGGTGGGCGCGATTCCCGTGCCGCTCTACCAGGATGCCGCTGCCGACGAGATGGCCTATGTCATGGACCATTGCGGCGCGCGTTTTGCGATCGTCGAGGACCAGGAGCAGGTCGACAAGCTGATCGAGGTGCAGGAACGCCTGCACCAGCTTGAGCACATCATCTATATCGACCCCAGGGGTCTGCGCAAATACGACCACCACAAGCTGCACCGCTTCATCGACATTCAGGAGCAGGGGCGCGCGGCCCATTACGAATTCATCGAGGATCTCAAGGCGCGGCGCGACAAGCTCGATTACGGCAGCGTGTGCGTGATGCTCTATACCTCGGGCACCACGGGCAAGCCCAAGGGCGTGGTGCTGAGCAATCGCAACATCATCGAGGCGTCGAAATCCTCGGCGGAATTCGACAACCTGAGCAAGGACGAAGAGGTGCTCGCCTACCTGCCGATGGCATGGGTGGGCGATTTCATCTTTTCCATCGGGCAGGCCTATTGGTGCGGGTTCTGCGTCAACTGCCCGGAATCGCCCGAGACCATGCAGACCGACCTGCGCGAGATCGGGCCGACCTATTACTTTGCCCCGCCGCGCGTGTTCGAGACGCAGCTTACCAACGTGATGATCCGCATGGAGGATGCCAGCCGGTTCAAGAAATGGCTGTTCGACCACTTCATGGCCGTCGCGCGCCGGGTGGGCCCCGACATCCTCGATGGCAAGCAGGTCGGCGGCATGGACCGGTTGCGCTATGCCTTGGGCAACGTGTTCGTCTATGGCCCGCTGAAGGACACGCTGGGCCTGGGCCGGGTGCGGGTGGGCTATACCGCGGGCGAGGCAATCGGGCCGGAAATCTTCGATTTCTACCGCTCGCTCGGCATCAACCTCAAGCAGCTCTACGGCCAGACCGAAGCTAGCGTTTTCATCACCCTGCAACCCGATGGCGAGGTGCGCAGCGACACGGTGGGCGTTCCGGCACCGGGTGTGGAGGTTCGCATCGGCGACAATGGCGAGGTCTATTATCGCGGGGCCGGCACGTTCGAGTATTACTACAAGAACGAGGAAAGCACGAAGAAGACCAAGGACGCGGAAGGCTGGGTCGCCACCGGCGACGCCGGCTTCTTCGAGGAGGGATCGGGCCACCTGCGGATCATCGACCGCGCCAAGGACGTCGGAAAAATGGCCGATGGCAAGCTGTTCGCGCCGAAATACGTGGAGAACAAGCTCAAGTTCTACCCCAACATCCTAGAGGCGGTGGTGTTCGGCAATGATCGCTCTGAATGCACCGCCTTCGTCAATATCGACCTGGCGGCGGTGGGCAACTGGGCCGAGCGCAACAATATCGGCTATGCCTCGTATCAAGAGCTGGCCGGGCACCCGCAGGTGCTCGAGATGATCCGCGACCATGTCGAGGAGGTGAACCGCTCTCTCGCCGACGACCCGATGCTGTCGCATTGCCAGGTGCACCGCTTCCTCGTGCTGCACAAGGAGCTGGATGCCGACGATGGCGAGATGACCCGCACGCGCAAGGTGCGCCGCGGCGTGATTTCCGAGAAGTTCGAGGACCTGCTGGTGGCGCTCTATGACGGGTCCGAGGAGGTCTACACCACCACCGAAGTGACCTACGAGGACGGGCGCAAGGGCAGCATCAGCGCAACGCTAAAGATCGTGCCGGTGCAGGTTGCGGTGGAGCAGACAGCGAAGGTGGCGGCGGAATGAAGGACATGGACGCAGAGGGCTACACCACCGAGGACGGCCGCAAGATCGGCGGCGTGCTGATGGAGATGCGCAACATCACCCTGCGGTTCGGCGGGGTGGTGGCGATCGAGGATATCAGTTTCGATATCCGCGAGGGCGAGATCCGCGCGATCATCGGGCCCAACGGCGCGGGCAAGTCGTCGATGCTCAACGTGATCAGCGGCTTCTACAACCCGCAGGAGGGCGAGGTCTGGTACAAGGGGGCAAAGCGCCCGCACATGAAGCCCTACCAGGTGGCTCAACAGGGCATCGCGCGCACCTTTCAGAATATCGCGCTGTTCGAGGGGATGACCGTGCTCGACAACGTCATGACCGGCCGCATCCGGCAGATGAGCGCGGGGCTGTTCGCGCAGGCGCTATGGAAGGGCCGCGCGGAAGCCGAGGAAACCGAGAACCGCGCGGCAGTGGAGAAGGTCATCGACTTTCTCGAAATCCAGCACATCCGCAAGACGCCGGTGGGGCGCCTGCCCTATGGCCTGAAAAAGCGGGTGGAGCTTGCCCGCGCGCTGGCCGCCGAGCCGTCGATCCTGTTGCTGGACGAGCCGATGGCGGGGATGAACGTCGAGGAAAAGGAGGACATGAGCCGCTTCATCCTCGACGTGAACGACGAGTTCGGCACCACCATCGCGCTGATCGAGCACGACATGGGCGTGGTGATGGACCTGTCCGACCGGGTCGTGGTGATGGATTACGGCAAGAAGATCGGCGACGGCTCGCCCGACGAGGTGCGCAAGAACCAGGCGGTGATCGACGCCTACCTGGGGGTGGCGCATGATTAAGGCGCTCGGCCTCGCGCTCCTGCTGCCCGGCGCGGCCCATGCCGGGGCGTGGGCGGATTTCGAGACGCGCTGCCTGTCGGCGCTGGAAAGCCAGGTGCCGCCGGTGGTGGCCGGGCTGGGAACGGGCGCGCGTGACGGGGATGTCGTGCGCTACGCGCTGACCGAGGGTCGAACCCTCGCGGTCGAAACCGCCCCCGCCGACGGGATGCGGGCCTGCGCGGTACGCGACCCCGAGGGCGCGCCGGTGCCAGGGTTCGACACCTGGATCGCGGCGTCGGTGGAGGCGGGGCGCTATGTGCCCGTGGCCACGGGCCGCTGGCACAGCCACCTGTGGATCGAGCCGGTGCTCGAAGTGCAGAAAACCAATGCGGACCGGGGCATCACCCTGCGGATCGTGGAGACATACCTTGAAGCCTGACACGACGCGAGCGCGCGCAATGGGAGAGGAGGCAGACCATGCCTGACCAGTTGATTTTCGCGATGGAGGTGTTTCTCAACGGCCTCATGGCCGGGGTGCTCTACGCGCTCGTGGCGCTGGGCTTCGTGCTGATCTTCAAGGCGAGCGGCATCTTCAATTTCGCGCAAGGGGTGCTCGCGCTCTTTGCCGCGCTGACGCTGGTGGGGATCATGGACGGGCAGGTGCCCTTCGCGCATCTCATCAATGCCGTTTTCGGCACCGAGGTCCATCATTTCGGCTGGCATGTCCCGGCGCTGGCCGCGATCCTGCTGACGATGGTGGTGATGGTGGTGCTGGCCTGGGCGGTCAACCATTTCATCTTTCGCCACCTCGTCGGACAAGAGCCGATCATCCTGTTCATGGCCACCATCGGCCTTGCCTATTTCCTCGAAGGGTTCGGCGACATCATGTGGGGCGCCGACATCAAGAAGCTCGATGTGGGCCTGCCGCAGGGCATCAACACGGTGATTGACGAGGTCACCTACGGTATCTTCGGCTACGGGTTCTTTATCGACAATCTCGACCTGTGGGCGACATTCGTAGCGGCGCTTCTGGTGATCGCGCTGGTGATCTTCGCGCAGTATTCCAAGCATGGCCGGGCCATGCGCGCGGTGGCCGACGACCATCAGGCGGCGCTGTCGGTGGGTGTGTCGCTCAACTTCATCTGGGTAATGGTGTGGTCGCTGGCGGGTTTTGTCGCGCTGGTCGCGGGTATCATGTGGGGCACGAAATCGGGCGTGCAGTTCTCGCTGTCGCTGATCGCGCTCAAGGCACTGCCGGTGCTGATGCTGGGCGGGTTCACGTCGATCCCCGGCGCCATCGTCGGCGGCCTCATCATCGGGGTAGGCGAGAAGCTGTTCGAGTTCGCCATCGGCCCGATGGTGGGGGGCGCAACAGAGAACTGGTTCGCTTACGTGCTGGCGCTTCTTTTCCTCGTCTTCCGGCCGCAAGGTTTGTTCGGCGAGAAGATCATCGAGAGGGTGTAGGGGTATGCAGAAACTGATTGCCATCCTCAACGTGATCGCCTGGGCCGGGTTCTGGGCCTTCGGCTACCTCGCGCTGACGGCGCGGGTCGATCATACCGGGCAGATGGTCACCGCGGCGCTGCTCGCCGCGTTGGGAGGGGGCGTGGGGATGCTCGCCTTCTTCTGGCTGGTGCGCCACTCCGAGGCGACGGGATATGCCAAGCCCGCCAACCGCGCCGAGAAGCGCGACGACGACGAAATCCATGGGGAGGTTCTCTGAGATGTTTTACCGCGAGGCTGGAGATTTCAAGACCTCCTATACCGACGACAGCCAGACCTTCCCGATCAAGTTCGACCGCTACCGCTATTACGCGGTGCTGGTGGCGGCCTTTGCCGTGGTGCCCCTGGTCATCGACGATTACTGGGTGAACGCGGTGTTCCTGCCGTTCCTGATCTACGCGATCGCGGCGATCGGGCTGAATATCCTCGTGGGCTATTGCGGGCAGGTCAGCCTCGGCACTGGCGGGTTCATGGCGGTGGGGGCCTATGCGGTCTACAAGCTGATGACGGCCTTTCCCGAGGTGAGCATCTTCTTCCACGTCATCATCGCGGGCGGGATCACGGCGGCGGTCTGCGTGCTATTCGGCCTGCCATCCCTGCGGATCAAGGGGTTCTACCTTGCGGTGGCGACGCTGGCGGCGCAGTTCTTCCTTGTGTGGCTGTTCAACCGGGTGCCGTGGTTCTACAACTATTCGGCCTCGGGCCAGATCAGCGCGCCCGAGCGCACCATCGCCGGCGTTCCGATCACCGGGGCGGAAACCGCGCCGTGGGCGGCCTATCTCTTTTGCCTCGTCTTCGTGACGGCCTCGGCGCTCATCGCTCGCAACCTGACGCGCGGCATGGCGGGGCGCAAGTGGATGGCCATCCGCGACATGGACATCGCCGCCGAGATCATCGGGGTGAACCCGCTCAAGGCCAAGCTGTCGGCCTTTGCCGTCTCGGGCTTTTTCGTGGGTATCTCGGGCGCGCTGTTCTTTGCCGTCTATCTGGGTGCTGTCGAGGTGGGCGAGGCGTTCGGCATCAACAAGTCGTTCCTGGTGCTGTTCATGGTCATCATCGGCGGGCTCGGCTCGATCTTTGGCAGCTTTGCGGGGGCGGCGTTCCTCGTGCTCTTGCCGGTCCTGCTGAAGAACACGCTGGTGGGCACGCTCGGCTGGCCGACGGACCTCGCCGCGCATCTCGAACTGATGATCGTGGGTTCGCTGATCATCGTGTTTCTGGTGGCCGAGCCGCACGGGCTGGCGCAACTGTGGCGCGTGGCGAAGGAGAAACTGAGGCTTTGGCCCTTCCCGCACTAGGGCGGGCCATCGGTGGGTTGGCACCCACCCTACGCGATTGGGCGCAGGAGATCGCGTTCAAGGAAAGACATCGGATAAACCAAGGGAGGATAAGACCGATGAAACAGAAACTCATGGCAACCGCGCTGGCGGCTGCGATGGTGGCAGGACCGGCGCTCGCCGATCTGACCATCGTCGATACCAGCTATCGCACCGGCCCCTATGCCGCGAACGGCATCCCGTTTTCGGACGGCTACCAGGATTATTTCACGCTGCTGAACGAGCGTGACGGCGGTATCGGCGGGGAAAAGATCAACCTCGTGGAATGCGAGACCGGCTACAACACCGAGAAGGGCGTCGAGTGCTACGAAGCCACCAAGGGCGAAGGCGGCGGCGCGCTGGTCTATCAGCCGCTCTCGACCGGCATCACCTATCAGCTCATTCCCAAGGCCACCGCCGACGGCATCCCGCTTCACACGATGGGCTACGGGCGCACCTCGGCCAAGAACGGCTCGGTGTTCAAGTGGGTGTTCAACTATCCGGCCAACTACTGGGACGGGGCGAGCCACGCCATCACCCATATCCTCAACGAGAATGGCGGTGATATCAGCGGGCGCAAGATCGCGCTGGTCTATCACAACTCTGCCTATGGCAAGGAGCCGATCCGGACGCTCGAAGAGCTGTCGAAAAAGCACGGCTTCGAGTTGATGCTGCTGCCGGTGGATCACCCCGGCCAGGAGCAGAAGTCGCAATGGCTCCAGATCCGCCGCGAAAAGCCCGACAACGTGATCATGTGGGGCTGGGGCGTGATGAACCAGGTCGCCATCCAGGAGGCCGTCAACATCCGCTTTCCGATGGACCAGTTCATCGGCATCTGGTGGTCCGGCTCCGAGAACGACGTGAAGGCGGCGGGCGACAAGGCCAACGGCTACAAGGCGCTGACCTTCCACAACCTCGGCGACGACTACCCCGTCTATGACGACATCCAGAAGCACGTCGTCGACTCCGGCAACGCCGCCGGCGCGGGCGACCAGATCGGCACCGTGCTCTATAACCGGGGCATGTATGCCGCGATGCTGGCCGCCGAGGCGATCAAGACCGCGCAGGAGATGCACGGCGTGAGCGCCATCAACGCGGCCCAGATGCGCGACGGCATGGAGAACCTCGAAATGACCGAAGAGAAGATGGCCGCGCTGGGCCTTCCGAACTTTGGCCCCGAGTTTACCGTGTCCTGCGAGAACCACGGCGGTAACGGCTATGGGGCCGTGTCGCAGTGGAATGCCGAGGCGGGCGAGTTCGAGCTGATCACCGACTACTACCAGTCGGACCAGGAGATCATCTCGGCGCTGGTGGCCGAGGATTCCAAGCAGTTCGCCGAAGAGAACGGCATCGAACCGGGCTGCTGAAGCCATCACCATGTCCGGTCGCCGCACCCTGCGGCGGCCGGACGATCTGAGTATTTTTGCCAAGAAGAAACCGGGACGCGTGCCCTGAAACGGGGCTGGCGCGGCCTGATGAAACGGAGCCTGGGCGATGCTGGATGCAGGAAAGACCGACGAGGCGCTTCTCGAGGTCAACAATATCGAGGTGATCTACAACCATGTGATCCTCGTGCTGAAGGGCGTCAGCCTCAAGGTGCCCAAGGGCGGGATCACCGCGCTTCTGGGCGGCAACGGCGCGGGCAAGACCACCACGCTCAAGGCCATTTCCAACCTGCTGAAATCCGAGCGCGGCGAGGTCACCAAGGGCGCGATCCGCTATCGCGGCGAGCGGGTGCAGGATTTGCTGCCCTCCGATCTCGTGAAGATGGGGGTGGTCCAGGTGATGGAGGGACGGCACTGTTTCGAGCACCTGACCATCGAGGAAAACCTGCTGACCGGGGCCTATACCCGCGGCATTGGCCGGGCCGAGCTCGATGCCGATCTCGAGATGGTTTATGACTATTTCCCGCGCCTCAAGGAGCGCCGCCGCAGCCAAGCGGGCTATACCTCGGGCGGCGAGCAGCAAATGTGCGCGATCGGCCGCGCGCTGATGGCGCGGCCCGAGACGATCCTGCTGGACGAGCCGTCGATGGGGCTGGCGCCGCAACTGGTGGAACAGATTTTCGAGATCGTGAAGTCGCTGAACGAAAAGGAGGGATATACCTTCCTTCTGGCCGAGCAGAACACCAACGTGGCGCTGCGGTTCGCGCATCACGGCTATATCCTGGAATCCGGGCGCGTGGTGATGGACGGCCCCGCCGCCGCGCTGCGCGAGAACCCGGACGTCAAGGAATTCTATCTCGGCGTGTCCGACGAGGGGCGCAAATCGTTCCGCGACGTGCGCAGCTATCGCCGTCGCAAGCGGTGGCTGAGCTGAGGAGGATCAGCCTTGCAACAACTCGGCCCGCATCTCCTCGATCAGATCGAGCGCCTCGGCCCGCGTGTTGCGGATGTTGGAGCGGAAGCCCTGGCTCTCGGCGCGCAGGCGGATGTCCTGCTCGGTTTCCGAACCCGCGGCATACCGCGCCGATCCAAGCGATGCCGCCTCGTTGAGCCGCTTGCCGCGATGCGCGTAGCGCACCCATGCCGCGGGCAGGATCCGGCAACCGTTGAGGTTGACGAGGAAGAACCACTTGCGCTCGGTGTCCCGGATGCGGGCCTCGATATGGTCGTAGACGTGATCGACATCGCGCCCGTGATGGAAGGTGAAATCCGAGAAATCCGCCTCCATGATGCGCCGCGCGGGATCGAAGCTGATCCGGCGCGCGATCTCTTCGTCGCTGTGGCTGGGGGGGCGGATCACGCGCTTGCGCCGCGTGCTGGGAAAACCGGCGAGACGCTCGAGCGCGGCCTCGCGGGTCAGGCACAGGTTGGGGTCGAAGGTCTCGGTATCGGCGGCGCGTTCGATCTGGCGGCGGGTGTCGTCGGAGGCGTCGAACCGCACCGAGCCCATCGAATGCGCGTAGTTGAGCGCGCGGCCGCGGCGCGAATAGGCGATCCATGCCGCCGGGTCGATGCGGGTGCCGTTGAGGTTGACGAGAAAGAACCAGAGGTCTTCGCCGGTGTCGCCGATGCGTGCCTCGAGCCGGTCATAGACCCGGTTGACGGTGGCGGAATCCTCGAAATGGAGCCCCGAGAAATCGGCCTCCATCACCTGGATGTCAGGGTGAAAGGCGATCCGGCGGTCGAGTGCGGCATCGTCGAGCGCCTCGGGCGCGTCTGTCGGGGGCGTCATGGCGGGCCTCGGGCAAGATATGCGTTCGGTATACAAAAGAGCACCGTTTATGCGCCGAACGCCGGTTTCAAACAATTGGTCAAGCTGTCGCAACGTAAGGCGGCAGGCAGAGGATGACGCGATGACCCAGTATTTCGACGAGTTGGAGACGCGCAGCAGCGCGGCACGAGCCGAGGCGCTGGCGCGCGCCCTGCCCGAACAGATCGCCCGCGCGCAAGCCCTGCCCGGCTATGCCGGCGCCCTCGACGGGGTCGAAGCGGCGCGCGTCACGGATGCGGGTGCGCTCGCCACGCTGCCGGTGCTGCGCAAGTCCGATTTGGGGCGCGCGCAGGGCGCGGCGGCCCCCTTCGGCGGGCTGACCGCGCGGCCCGCGCATGGTTTCGCCCACATCTTTCAGTCGCCCGGCCCGATCTACGAACCGGGCGGCGACAGCCATGACTGGTGGCGCGTGGGCCGTTTCCTGCATGCCTGCGGCGTGGGACAAGGCGATATCGTGCAGAACTGTTTCGGCTATCACCTGACGCCCGCCGGCATGATCTTCGAGAACGGTGCGCGGGCGGTGGGCGCGGCGGTGCTGCCTGCGGGCACCGGGCAGACCGAGTTGCAGGCGCGCGCGGCGCATGACGTGGGCGTGACTACCTATGCCGGGACACCCGATTACCTGAAGGTGATCCTCGACAAGGCCGAGGAGATGGGCCTGGCGCTGAACATCACCAAGGCGGCGGTGGGGGGCGGCGCGCTGTTTCCGTCGCTGCGGCAGGAATACGCGGATCGCGGCATCGCCTGCCTGCAATGCTATGCCACCGCCGACCTGGGCAATATCGCCTATGAAAGCGCCGCGCAGGACGGGATGATCGTGGACGAGGGCGTGATCGTCGAGATCGTGCGCCCCGGCACCGGCGACCCGGTCCCGCATGGCGAGGTCGGCGAGGTGGTGGTGACCACGCTCAACCCCGATTATCCGCTGATCCGCTTTGCCACCGGCGACCTGAGCGCGGTGATGGAGGGGACAAGCCCGTGCGGGCGCACCAACATGCGCATCAAGGGCTGGATGGGCCGCGCCGACCAGACCACCAAGATCAAGGGCATGTTCGTGCGCCCCGAGCAGGTGGCCGCACTGGTGGCGCGTCATGACGGGATCGGGCGCGCCCGCGTGATCGCCAGCCGCGAGGGCGAGGCGGACGTGATGACCGTGCGGATCGAGGCCACGGGCGGTGAGGCCGATCACTATGCCGGGGCGGTGAGCGAGGTGCTCAAGCTCAAGGGCCGGATCGAGATCGTGCCGCCGGGCAGCCTGCCCAATGATGGCAAGGTGATCGAGGATTTGCGCAGTTACGAGTGAGTTTGTAGGGTGAAGGTATGGTGCAACGTAAACTTTTCTCGGCGGTCTTGTGGCTCTGCGTGCTGGCTGGGCCATCGCTTGCCGCCGATCTGGCGCTGATCCTCGATACCCGTGCGCAGGGTGACCGGCGCTCGGCGGTGGCGTTCGACCCGGGCGCGGCGCTGGAGCAGGCCGGGTTCGAGGTGGTCGCCCCCAAGGGCGAGGGTATCGCGCCGCTGCGCGCCGCCGCGCTCGATCTCGAGGCACGGATCACGGCGGGCGAGGTGGCGCGGCTGGTGATCCTCGCCGCCGGAGAGATGGCCGGGGACGGGCAGGATAGCTGGCTGTTGCCGGAGGGTGTGGGCACGGTCTCGCGACTGCGGATCGGCGCGGCGGGGCTGTCGGTCAATGCGCTCTCGGCGATTGCCGGGGCGGTGGAGGGACCCGCCGTGCTGGTTCTGGCACCTGAGGAGGGCGAAGCGGCGGGCACGGGGCTGATACCGGGGCTGTCGGGATTTTCCGAGGTGCCGGGCGTGACCTATGCCATCGGCCCGCGCAAGGGCATCGCCGCGCTGCTGGGCGGACCCTTGCTCGCCCCCGGGACGAGCTTTGCCGGGGTGGCGCGCGCGGCACCGGACGACGTCATCCTGTCGGGCAACCTGTCGGGCGAGATGGGTCTGATGGGGCCGGGGCCGGACATGGTGCCCGAGGCGCAACTGGCCGAGGCGCGCGAGGACGGTTTCTGGCAGGCGGTCGAGACGCTGGACACGGTGGCGGCCTATGACGCCTATATCGCCGCCTATCACGAGGGGCGTTACCTGGGCGAAGCGCAGGAGCGCCGCGACTGGCTGCGAGACGCGCCCGAGCGTGAGGCGCGCGCCGCCGAAGAGGCGCTGGACCTGACCCGGGCGGACCGCCGGGACGTGCAGCGGTGGCTGGCGGTGCTGGGGTTCTACGAGCGGGGCATCGACGGGATTTTCGGACGCGGCACGCGCGGCGCGATCGCCGACTGGCAGGAACAGGCAGGCGTGGCGCCGACCGGCTATCTGGATCGCAACGACCTTGCGCGGCTGCGCGCGGACGCGACCGCCCGTCAGCGCGAGATCGAAGAGGAAGAGCGCCGGCAGCAGATGCAGGAGGAGCGCCGCGACCGCGCGTACTGGCGCGACACCGGGCGCGGCGAGGACGAGGCGGGGCTGCGCGCCTATCTCGACCGCTACCCCGAGGGGCTTTTCGCCGAGACCGCGCGCGCCCGGCTCGACGAGATCGAAGAGGCCCGGCGCGACGTGGCCGACCGGGCGGCGCGCGCCGACTGGCAGGCCGCACGCGAGGCCGACACGGCCGAGGCCTATGCCGCCTTCCTGCGTGATCACCCCGAAAGCCGCTTTGCCGAGGAGGCGCGTGCGCGGCTCGATGAAATCGAGCAGGGCCGCGCCGAGAACGAGGCCATCGCGCAGGCGCGTGAGGAGGAGCGGATTTATGCCGGGGCCGAGGTGGTGCGTATCCTGATCGAGCGCCGGCTGGCGCAGGTCGGGGCCGAACCAGGGCCGGTAGACGGCCGGTTCACCGAGGAGACGCGCGCGGCGATCCGCCGATTCCAGCGCCATCGCGGCCTGCCGGTTACGGGCCATGTCTCGCAGGCGACAGCGGCGGCGCTGATGGGGATGCGCTGAGCGGCGTCAGGTAAAGCGGTTGGCGTCATAGGGGGCGAGATCCAGATTGGGGCGCTTGCCGCCGATCAGGTCGGCCACCATGCGCCCGGTGCGCGGCCCCGCCGTCAGCCCGACATGCTGATGCCCGAAGGCGGCAAAGACGCCCGTCGCGCCGATCTCGCCGATCAGCGGCAGGCTGTCGGGGGTCGAGGGGCGCGGCCCCATCCATTCCTCTGCCGTCTCGAACCGCAAATCGGGAAAGACGCGGGCGATCTCGCGCCGGATCATGGCAAAGGGCGCGCGCGACGGCGGTGCGTCCGGATCGCCCAGTTCGACCGTGCCTGCGCAGCGCAACCCGGTGGCCATCGGCGTCACCGCGAACTTGCCCCGCGCCATCATCAGCGGCTGGCGCGGCAGGGCCGAGGGCTGGGCGAGGTGCAGGTGATAGCCGCGCTCGGCGGCCAGCGGCACCTTGAGGCCGAGTTTCTTCATCAGCGGCCCGGACCAAACCCCCGCCGCCAGCACCGCCGCGTCGCAGGCCAAGGGGCCCTGATCGGTCAGCACCTGCGTGATGCGCCCGTCGGCGAGGGTGACATCGCGCGCCTCAGCTTGCAGGTACCGCCCGCCTTCGGCCTGAAAGACGGCTGCGAGATCGGCCATGTAGGCGCCGGGATCGCGCACATGCCCCTGCCCGCGCAACATCGCGAGGCATCCGATGGCGGGGCCTGCGAGCGGCTCCGCCTCCTGCACCGCCGCGCCCTCGATCACCTCGGGGATGAACCCCGCCTCGCGCTTGGCCTGCCAGCCATAGGCATCGGCCTCATAGGCGGCGCGGCTGTCATAGGCATAGGCGAGATCGCTGGTCGCGAGCCATTTCTCGGCCTCGGTGCCGCGCACCAGCGCGCGGTGCTGATCGACGCTGTCGGTGACCAGCGGGATCAGCCCCCGGGTCATGCGCGCGGCATCGCGCGGGTTGGCGTTGCGCGCGAATTGCCACAGCCACGGGGCAAGGCGCGGCAGGTCGCGCCAGCGCAGCCAGAGCGGCGCGCCGGGATTGGCGAGGTACTTGAGCGCCGTGGTCAGAATGCCCGGCGTGTTGACCGGCACGATGGCCCATTGCGCCATCAGCCCGGCATTGCCCTGCGATGCCCCGGCGCCGGGCGCATCGCGGTCGATGAGCGTGACACGGTGGCCCGCACGGGTAAGCCATATGGCCGAGGCGAGACCACAGATGCCGGCGCCGATGACGACGATGGTGCGGGTATGGCTCATGCGCGCGGGGCTCCTTCGGGGGATAGTGCGCCGCCAAGGAAGCCCAGCCCGCGCGCCGGTGCAAGCCCTGTCATGACACAGGGGTGGAAATGGGGTGGAGCGGACGTTGAACGTCAAGCGCTGAGCCGCGCCTCGCATGTCCGCGGGCAGGCGATCCGACGGTTTTTCAGTGCGCTTTATTTCTGCTTTCCCGCAAAAGATTTAGTCGGCGCGCTGGCTTTACCATATCGCCTGTCCGTCACGCCAAAGGCGTGCCGATACAGGTTGGCGCACCTCCGGTGCGACGGGCGGACATGCGATGGCGCAACGGGCTTCGCCCTTGAATCCGCGCCGGGACCAAATCCCAAAGACCACTCCAGGCCAAGGGCGACCCCCGGCCGATCTCAGGCAGTCAGCCCCTCCGGCTCGGGCAGGCCGTTCGCGCGGCAACAGGCGGTGACGGTATTGGCCAGCAGGCAGGCGATGGTCATCGGCCCCACGCCGCCCGGCACCGGGGTGATCGCGCCCGCCACCGCCGCGCAGCTTTCGAAATGGCAATCGCCCACCAGCCGGGTCTTAACGCTGCCATCCTCGTTCGTGCCGCGTTCCGGCGCCTCGATCCGGTTGATGCCGACATCGATCACCGTGGCCCCCGGCTTGATCCACTCGCCCGGCACCATTTCGGGGCGGCCGACGGCGGCCACCACGATGTCGGCGCGGCGCACCACGTCGGGCAGGTCGCGGGTGCGCGAATGCGCGATGGTCACGGTGCAGCTCTCGCCCAGCAAAAGCTGCGCCATCGGCTTGCCGACGATGTTGGAGCGCCCGACAACCACCGCATCCAGCCCGCTCAGCGATCCCAGATGGTCGCGCAGCATCATCAGGCAGCCCAGCGGTGTGCAGGGCACCATGCTTTTCTGCCCGGTGCCCAGCAGGCCGACGTTGGAGATGTGAAAGCCGTCCACGTCCTTGGCGGGGTCGATGGAATTGATCACGAGGTCCGAATCGATATGCCCGGGCAGCGGCAGTTGCACGAGGATGCCATGCACGTCCGCATCGTTGTTGAGCGTGTCGATGAGCGCCAGCAGGTCGGCCTGCGAGGTGTCGGCATCCAGCTTGTGCTCGTAGGAGTTCATCCCCGCCTCGACGGTCTGCTTGCCCTTGGAGCGGACGTAGACCTGGCTGGCCGGGTCCTCGCCCACCAGCACCACGGCGAGGCCGGGGGTGATCCCGTGCGTTTCCTTCAGCCGGCTGACATGATCGCCCACCTTGCCCCGGATGGTGGCCGCAAAGGCCTTGCCGTCGATGATCGTCGCGCTCATTGCCCGTGTCCTTTCCGTTATTGTGCCGCGCCGGTATAGGTGGCGCGGTAATGCTCCATCTGCATCCGCGTGGCCAGCACCGCGTTCTGCATCAGCACCGACACCGTCACCGGCCCGACGCCCCCCGGCACCGGCGTGATCCAGCCCGCCACCTCGGCGCAGCTATCGAAATCGGCGTCGCCCACCGTCTTGCCGCCCTCGGGCGTCTCGACCCGGTTGATGCCGATGTCAATGAGCGCCGCGCCGGGCTTGAGCATCTCGCCCGTGACCAGACCAGGCTTGCCCACTGCCACGAACACCACGTCCGAGGCGCGCGAATGCATCGGCACCGAGCGCGTCATGTGATGGCACACCGTCACCGTCGCGCCCAGCCCCATCATCAGAAAGGCGATGGGCTTGCCGACGATCTCGGAATGCCCGATCACCGTCACGTCCAGCCCCTCGAGGCCGAGCGGCAGCGTCTTGAGGATTTCCACCGCCGCCACCGCGGTGCACGGCCCGAGCGCGAGATCGTTGTAGACGATATTGCCGATCGAGGCGGGGTGCATCCCCTCCACGTCCTTGAGCGGGTGCACCGCCTTTTGCAGCGCCTTGACCGGGATATGCGCGGGCAGCGGACGCTGGATGATGATGCCATTGACGCGCGGGTCGGCGTTGAGCCCGGTCAGCACCCCGGTCAACTGCTCGAGCGAGATGTCCTCGGGATAGGCGCGGGTCTCGAACTCCACCCCCGCCTGCTCGGCCGCGCGGCCCTGGTTGCGCACGTAGATTTCGGCGGCGGCGGTGTCGCCCACGCTGACCGACACCAGCCGCGGCATCCAGCCCGTCTCGGCCAGCGCCTGCGCCTGCGCACGGGTGTCCGCGCGCATCCGGGTGGCGATGGCCTTGCCGTCGATGACCTGTGCGCGCATGTCGCTCTCCCGCCAACGTGTCGCGGGGCCCGGTCGCCTGCGCGACACGGGCCCCGCGGAGAGGATCAGAACAAGCCTTCGATCTGGCCCGCGTCGTTGAGGCGGATGTTCTCCGCCGCCGGGCGCGAGGGCAGGCCCGGCATGGTCATGATCTCACCGCAGACCACCACGACGAACCCCGCCCCCGCCGACAGCCGCACCTCGCGGACCGGCACCGAATGCCCGGTGGGCGCGCCGCGCAGGTTGGGATCGGTGGAAAAGCTGTACTGCGTCTTGGCCATGCAAACGGGCAGGTTGCCATAGCCCTGCGCCTCCCAGTCCTTCAACTGGTTGCGGATCTTGGCATCGGCCAGCACTTCGTCGGCTCGGTAGATCGACTTGGCGATGCGCTCGATCTTGTCGAACAGCGGCAGGTCGTCGCGGTAAAGCGGGGCGAATTGCGACGCGCCGCTCTCGGCGATCTCGATCACCTTCTGCGCGAGTCCCTCGGCACCCTCGCCGCCGTGCTCCCAGTGGCGGCTGAGCACCGCCTCGCTGCCCTGCGTCTCGACATAGGCCTTGACCGCCGCGATCTCGGCATCGGTATCGGTGACGAAATGGTTGATCGCCACGACCACCGGCACGCCAAAGGACTTGAGGTTGCCGATGTGCCGCCCGAGGTTGGCGCAGCCCTCCTCGACGGCCGCGACATTCTCGGCACCCAGATCGGCCTTGGCCACGCCGCCATTCATCTTCATCGCGCGCACGGTCGCCACCAGCACCACGCAATCGGGCGCGAGCCCGGCCTTGCGGCACTTGATGTTCATGAACTTCTCGGCGCCCAGATCGGCGCCAAAGCCCGCTTCGGTCACCACGTAATCGCTCAGCCGCAGCGCGGTGTTGGTGGCAATGACCGAGTTGCAGCCATGCGCGATGTTGGCGAACGGCCCGCCATGCACGAAGGCGGGGTTGTTTTCCAGCGTCTGCACGAGGTTGGGCTGCATCGCGTCCTTCAGCAGCACGGTCATCGCGCCCTCGGCCTTGATGTCGCGGCAGAACACCGGCGTGCGGTCGCGGCGATAGGCCACGATCATCGCGCCGAGCCGCTCCTCGAGATCCTTGAGGTTCTTCGACAGGCACAGGATCGCCATCACCTCCGACGCGACGGTGATGTCGAACCCGCCCTCGCGCGGAAAGCCGTTGGCGACGCCGCCGAGGCTCACGTTGATCTGCCGCAGCGCGCGGTCGTTCATGTCCACCACCCGGCGCCAGACCACCCGGCGCACGTCGATATCCTGCTCGTTGCCCCAGTAGATGTGGTTGTCGATCATCGCCGACAGCAGGCTGTGCGCGCTGGTAATGGCGTGGAAATCGCCGGTGAAATGGAGGTTCATGTCCTCCATCGGCACGACCTGCGCGCGCCCGCCGCCCGCGGCGCCGCCCTTCATGCCGAAATTCGGGCCGAGGCTCGCCTCGCGGATGCAGACCGTGGCCTTCTTGCCAAGACGGTTCAGCCCGTCGCCCAGCCCCACGGTGGTGGTGGTCTTGCCCTCGCCCGCGGGGGTGGGGTTGATCGCGGTCACGAGCACCAGCTTGCCGGTCTTGTTGCCCTGCACCGAATCGATGAAATCCTGGCTTACCTTGGCCTTGTCATGGCCGTAGGGCAGCAGGTGATCGGACGGGATGCCCAGCTTGGCACCGATCTCCTGGATCGGTTTCTTCTGGGCCTCGCGCGCGATCTCGATGTCGGATTTATAGCTCATGTCCGGTCCTTTCCCTGGGCGGGGTGGGGGGTTGCGTCACCCCCGCCTATAACGGCTTTGCCCACGCACGAGAGAGGCGAATCCGACATATCCCGCCCCACTTGCGGCGGGCTGTCGCAGGCGCGCGTCAGCTGCGCATACAATCGTGTTCCGACCATGCCGGCTGATCGGGGATGTGCAGTCGCAGCATCTCGCCCAGCGCGATTCGCCCTTCGCGCTCGACCCAGGCGGTGACGCCCCGCCGGCCCTCCGATGCTGGCTTGAAGCCCTTGCCAAGCCCCGGCATGTGCCGCTCGATCACCCGGGCAGGCAGCTGGCAGGGCCGGTTCTCCATGTCGATCACGAGGGTCGCGCCCGACGGCCCCTGAAGCCGCGACGAGGGCGGCACATGGGTGAAATCGGGGATGCCCTCGATCACCAGCGACGCGCCCAGCCAGGCGGGCGCAAGCGCCTCCACCCCCATCTCCGCCGCGATCGCCGCCATCTCCTCGGCCGACAGCACCGACAGCTGCCGCACGTTGGCGATCTCGGTGTCCCGGGGATGCTGCGCCACGACCCGGCTGCACGAGGGCCGCGTGCGCCCGCCATGCGCCTCGCCCGCGATCCCGGCGAATGTCAGATCGGCCGCTTCCAGCGGCTCTGCCTCCAGCCGTGCCTCGCGATCCGTCACCCGGCCCAGCCACACCACACGCGCAGTGAACTCCGTCGGTTTCAATGCCGGCATGGCCGCCCTCCGCGCTTCATCTTGCCAGAAATATCCGCCCCGCAGGGCCGCTTGCCATCCCGCTCAGACCGTGAGGGTAAAGAACAGCCGCCGGAACGGGAACAGCACCGTGCCATCGGCGCGCACCGGATAGGCGGTGTGCATCACCTCCTCGTAGCGGCGGATGATCTCGGCCTTCTCGTCCGGCTCCAGCATCGCCAGCACCGGGCGGGCATAGGTGCTCTCGGTATAGCGGCGCACCGGGTGGCTGCCCGGCTCGGCGGTCAGGCGCTGGTAGTAATCGGTCTCCCACAGCCGTAACTGCCCCAGCCCGGCCAGCAACTCCTCGTAGCGCACCGGCGCCATCACGCCGGGGGTGCCCATCTTGCCGGTCCCGCCGGGGCGGAACTCCTCGGCAAGGCTGAGCCAGACCCGGTGCGAGGGCGCCTTGTTCTGGTGCGGCATCTGCACGGCGAGCGTGCCGCCCTTGCCCAGCATCCCGGCCAGCCGGGGCATCAGCACCTCGTGGTTGCCGACCCAGTGCAGCACCGCGTTGGAATAGATCATCCCCGGCGCGCGGCGCGGGTGCCACTCGGCGATGTCGGCCTGCTGGATCGCGTCGTATCCGCCAGCCGCCCGCGCCTTTTCCAGCATGGCGGGGCTCGCATCCACGCCGATCAGGCTGCGCCCGGGGGCGCGGGCGCGCAACGCTTCGGCCATCACCCCGTTGCCACAGCCAAGATCGACCACGTCGCCCGCCCCCATCTGTCCGACCCCGTTCAGCAGGTCGAGCGCGGGGCGCAGACGCTGATCCCGGAACCGTGCATAGGCCCCGGGATTCCAGTCCTGCTGCTGGGGCGCGGCCCGGCTCACGTCGAGGGCTCGGGCTCCAGCCCGCCATCGCCGCCCTCACCGCCGCGCGAGGATTTGGGCTTGGTCTTGGGAACGGCGATGACAGAGGGTTTCTCGGTCACCGGCGCGCTGCCCTCGTCGCCGCCCGATTCCGGCGGATCGCCCGCCATCACGCGGCGGATCTCGTCGCCGGTCAGCGTTTCGTATTCCAGCAGTCCCTCGGCCAGCCGCTCCCATTCCTTGCGGCGCTCCTCGAGGATAGACTTGGCGCGCTGAAAGGCCTCGTCGATGAGGCGCTTGACCTCGTCCTCGATCAGCTCCTTGGTATGCGCCGAGATCGAGAAGCCACCAGCGGCGTTGCCCATGTAGCCCTCGTGCGCCTGCTCGTAATCGACATTGCCGACCTTGTCGGACATGCCCCAGCGCATCACCATCGCGCGCGCGAGCCCACTGGCCTGCTGAATGTCGCCCGCCGGGCCGTTCGAGACGTTGTCCTCGCCGTACTTGAGGATTTCCGCCGCCTTGCCGGCCATCGTCATCGCCAGCTTTTCCTCGCATTCCGAGCGGTGCCAGTTCAGCCGGTCGATCTCGGGCAGGCTGACAACCATGCCCAGCGCGCCGCCGCGCGGGATGATCGTCGCCTTGTACACGGGGTCGCATTTCGGCAAGGTGAGTCCCACCACCGCGTGCCCGGCCTCGTGAAAAGCGGTCTTTTCCTTCTGGTCGTCGGTCAGCACCATCGAGCGGCGCTCGGCCCCCATCATCACCTTGTCCTTGGCATTCTCGAAATCGACCATGGTGACAAACCGGCGGCCTACCCGCGCGGCGGTCAGCGCCGCCTCGTTGACGAGGTTGGCGAGGTCCGCACCGGAAAATCCGGGCGTGCCGCGCGCGATCAGGCGCAGGTCAACATCCGGGCCCAGCGGCGTCTTGCGGGCATGCACGCCGAGGATCTTCTCACGGCCCTTGATGTCGGGGTTGGGCACCGTCACCTGCCGGTCGAAACGGCCGGGGCGCAGCAGCGCGGGGTCCAGCACGTCCTTGCGGTTGGTGGCGGCGATGATGATCACGCCCTCGTTGCTCTCGAACCCGTCCATTTCCACCAGAAGCTGGTTCAGCGTCTGCTCGCGCTCGTCATTGCCGCCGCCATAGCCCGCGCCACGGTGGCGGCCCACGGCGTCGATCTCGTCGATGAAGACGATACAGGGCGCGTTCTTCTTGGCCTGCTCGAACATGTCGCGCACGCGCGAGGCGCCCACGCCCACGAACATCTCGACAAAATCGGAACCCGAGATGGTAAAGAACGGCACCCCCGCCTCGCCCGCGATGGCGCGTGCGAGCAGCGTCTTGCCGGTGCCCGGCGGGCCCACCAGCAGCGCGCCCTTGGGGATCTGCCCGCCAAGGCGGCGGAATTTCTGCGGGTTGCGCAGGAACTCGACGATCTCCTCGAGCTCTTCCTTGGCCTCGTCGATCCCGGCCACGTCGTCGAAGGTGACGCGCCCGCTCTTCTCGGTCAGCATCTTTGCCTTGGACTTGCCAAAGCCCATCGCGCCGCCCTTGCCGCCGCCCTGCATCCGGTTCATGAAATAAATCCACACGCCGATCAGCAGCAGGAACGGCAGGAGCGAGATCAGGAAGGACTGGAACCCCGATTGATCCTGGCTCTCGGCCTTGACGGCAACGCCGTTCTCGATCAGCCGCTGCGTGATCTCGGCATCCTCGGGGCGGATGGTGGTGTATTGCGCACCGTCAGTGCCGCGGTAGCGGATCGTCTCGCCGTCGATCGTGGCCTCGCTGACCGAGCCCTTATCGACCGCGGTCACGAATTCCGAGTAGGGGACCGCCTGGCTTTGCAGCGTGTTGCCCGATCCGCTGAACAGGTTGAACAGTGCCAGGATCAGCAGGAACAGGATCAGCCAGAAGGCGATGTTGCGCGCGTTACCCAATAGAGATCTCCCGAAATGAGGTCATCGTGCCCATAGCACGGGGCGTTAGTACCTTAAATAGATATTGGCCGCCGGGGTTCAATGAAAGAATGGGCTTTCGAACGGTCGCTGCCCGTGGCGCGCGGTCGCGGATATGCACCTGCTTGCCACGAAATGCCTCAGCCAGAAACCCTGTCCAGATAATCCCCGAACCCGCGCAGCAGGTCCAGCCGCCAGCCATTGGGCCACCCCGCCAGCGGCGCGGCAACGAGGGTGTCGCCCCGCCACAGCCCCGGACTCGCCAGCGCCGAGCCGTGCGGCAGCCCGCCCGCGCGCCAGTCAGGGCAGGCGCGCAGGCCCACCGGCCCCAGTGCCGCCACCGTGGCCCGCCCGGGGCCACCCTTGGCGCGCCAGCGCCCGTCCCACACGGCCCCGGCGGGCGCGCGCAGCCCCGCCACCGCGCGGTATTCCCGCGCCAGCCGCAGATGATCGCGCCCGGCGCTCAGCACGCAGCCCTGCAAATTCATGCGCCGCCCCGCGCGCGCGGCGTCGAGGAACGCCACCCCCGCCGCACCGCGCGGCGGATAGTCCTGCCCGGTCATCCACGCGATCCCCCCCAGCAACAGCCGCCGCGCCGTCTCGTCGGGGAGGGCATCGAAACCGTCGCGCCGCCACAGAAGGTCGCCGCCCTCCTCCCGCGCGATTTCCTGCGCCGCGCGGCGGGCGCAGACGCCGAGCGCCACGCGCGCCTCGCGCAGCCGCCCCGCCGCCGCCGCCAGCGTCCCGGCATCGAGGCCGAGCGGCCCGAGTGTGGCCAGCGCCGCGCGCGCGCGGGTGCGGTCGTAGGCCGGGTCATCGTTGGTGGGATCGTCTGCCCACGCCACCCCCCGCGTCCGCAGCATGTCGCGCAGGTCATCGCGCCCGAGCATCAGCATGGGCCGATGAAAGGTGACACCCTCCGCGCACCAGCGCGCCCGCATCGCCGCCAGCCCGTCCACGCCCGCACCCCGCGCCAGCCGCATGAGAAAGGTCTCGGCCACGTCGTCCGCGGTGTGGCCGATGGCCACGTCCGCGATCCCCTGCCGCCGCGCCCATCCCGCCAGCAGCCGGTAGCGCGCGCGCCGCGCCGCATCGGGCAGGTTGCCCCGCGCCCCCTGCCCGTCCCAGCGCAGGCTATCGTGGCCGATCCCCAACCCGGCACAAACCCGCGCCACCTGCGCGGCCTCGGCGCCTGCCTCGGGGCGCAGCCCATGATCGACGGTCGCCACGCGCAGGGCGGGGCCGCCTTCTTCGCGCCAGTCATCGAGGATGTGCAACAGCGCCAGCGAATCGCTGCCGCCCGATACCGCCACGCCCAAGACCTCGGGCGGGGCCGCGCCGAAATGCGCGCGCACCGCCCCCCCGAGCGCCGCGCCCTCGCCGCTCACGAACAGCCGAGCCGGGCCATCTCCGCCTCTGCCCCGGCCACCGCTTCCGCACCGGGATAGCGTGGCGCGACCTGCCCGAGCGTCACGCAGGCGTCCTCGGTCTGGCCCAGCCGCCCCAGCGCCCGGCCCAGCAGGTAGAGCGCTTGCGCCGCCTCCGGGCCGTCTGGCGCGGCGCTGAACGTGTCGAGAAAGGCGCGTGCCGCAGCACTCTGCTGCCCGTCCGCCTCGAGCGCCCGGCCTCGCAACAACCTCGCCTGCCCGCTCAGCGGGCTGCCGGGGTAATCGTCGAGGAAGGTCGCGAGTTGCTCGGCGGCCTGCGCGTGCTCGCCGGCCTCGAAGGCCGCTTGCGCGCGCTCGAAATCATCGCGCTCGCCCACGGCGAGCTGCGGGCCGTCGGTCTCGCCCCCGCCGTCTCCCGCGCCGGGATTCGTGACGCCACCCGTCGAGGGCGTCACCCCGCCCAGCGTGTCGCCCGGCTCCAGCCCGGCGATGTCACAGCCCGGCTCCATCTCGCACAGGCGAAACTCCAGGTCGCCCACGCGGTTGGTGCCATCCGCCACCACCCGGTCGATGCGGAATTCCAGCTCCTCGGTCTTGTCCGTCAGCCGCTCCACCTGGGCCTCTATCGCGTTGACGCGGTCGAGCATCGGGCCGCCACCCGCTGGCTGCGCGGCCCCGCCCGTGGTGCTCAGCTCGCGCTTGAGCTTCTGCAACTCGACGAACAGCACGGTCAGTTCCTGCCGGATGTCGGCCAGCGTTTCAGCGTCTTGCGCCGCCACCCCTGCGGGGGCGAGGAGCAGCGTTAGCGCGATGGCCTTGAGCGTTGCGCGCATGGCTCCGGCCTCAGCTTACGGACCCGGCGGCGAGCACCGTCACCGCGCGCCGGTTCTTGGCATAGCACGCCTCTTCGCTGCAAATCTCGATCGGGCGTTCCTTGCCATAGCTCACGGTGCGCAGCCGGTTGTCGGCCACGCCGCGGCTGACGAGGTAATCGCGCACCGAGTTCGCCCGCCGCGCGCCCAGCGCGAGGTTGTATTCGCGCGTGCCCTGCTCGTCGGCATGGCCTTCGATGACGGCGGTGTAATCGCTGTTGGTCATCAGCCATTGCGCCTGCGCGTCAAGCGTGGACTGCGCCTGCGCCGACAGCGTGGACTGGTCCACGGCGAACAGCACGCGGTCGCCAACGGCCTGCTGGAAATAGGCCGACGACGTCGGGTCCGAGGCTGCGCCCGACAGCCCGGCACCGCCCGCGCCGGAACCGTCGCCGTCGGCGAACCGGTCGGGATTGGTGCAGGCGGCGAGCGCCAGTCCGGCCACCAGGATGATCGTCTTGCTCAGATAGGTCATGTTGCATTTTCCCTTTTCATTGTACGTGTCATACCACAGGCCGCAGCCCAAGAAAACGCGCGCTCTCGCACACGCCGGTCACTCCTGCAGCGGCCCCCAAGAGGGGTCGCTCGCGCCGCCATTCGTGGGCACCTGCCGCAGGTTGCGGCCGGTGATGTCCACCGTGTAGAGCCGCGCCTCGCCCTGTTCTCCCCGCGTCTCGCGGGTGAACATGATGACGCGCCCATTGGGCGCCCATGTCGGCCCCTCGTCGAGGAAGGACGCGGTGAGAAGCCGCTCCTCGCTGCCATCGGTGCGCATCACGCCGATATGAAAACGCCCCTCCGCCTGCTTGGTAAAGGCGACGAGATCGCCGCGCGGCGACCAGACCGGCGTGCCATAGCGCCCGCGGCCAAAACTGACGCGCTGCGCCTCGCCGCCGCTCGCCTCCATGATGTAGAGTTGCGGGCTGCCCGAGCGGTCGCTCTCGAACACGATGCGGCTGCCGTCCGGGCTGTAGCTGGGCGCGGTCTCGATCGAGGGCGCGTTGGTCAGCCGCACGCTGGCACCGCTGGCGATGTCCATCGTGTAGAGGTCCGTATTGCCGCCCTGCGTCAGCGAATAGAGCACCGTGCGCCCGTCGGGCGAAAAGCGCGGGGCGAAACTCATCGTGCCGTCCAGGGTGGGCAGCGCCCGGCGGCCCACATCGGCCACGTCGAGCAGGTAGATGCGCGGGAACCCCGTCTCGTAGCTGGTATAGAGCACCCGGTCGCCGGTGGGCGAGAAGCGCGGCGCCAGCACGATGGTCGAGGCATCGGTGAGGTAACGCAGGTTCGCACCATCGTAATCCATGATCGCCAGCCGCTTGGCGCGCTCGCCCTTGGGGCCGCTTTCCGACACGAACACCACGCGGCTGTCGAAATAGCCGCCCTCGCCGGTGATCCGGGAATAGACCTGGTCGGCCACCTTGTGCGCGATCCGCCGCCAGCCGTCTGGCTCACCCACAAGCTGCTGGCCGCGGCCCAGCTCCTGCCCGGCAAACACGTCGTGGATGCGGAACTTGACCACCACCCGCCCGGCGCCGTCGAGGTTCACCGCCCCGGTGACCAGCGCCTGCGCATTGATCGCGCGCCAGTCGGCAAACTGCACCGGGCTGTCGAAACTGGTGATGCGGCCGATATGCGCCTCGGCGGGGATCTCGCGAAACAGGCCGGTGCCGCTCAGGTCGGCGGCAATGACGCGCGCGATGCGGGTGGCGAAATCGCGCGCCTGCGCACTCTCGGCCACGAGATCGGGCACAGCAAACGGCATCGGCTCGATGACGCCCTCGGTGATCTCGAGCCGGAGCGGGCCGGAATTCTCCTGGGCGGTGGCTGGCATCGCCCAGAACGTCAGGGCCGCGAGGAGGGTCAGGAAAGAACGTATCATTTGATCCTCATTTTCTCCGGGTTGAATGTCATTTCGATGTCGCGCCACTGCGCGTATTTCTCCTGGGGCAGATCGAAGCCGTCGGCACCGCAGCGGATGATCGCGCGGCGTGCGGCCTCGTAGGCCTGCTGCGCGGCGCTGGCAGAGCCGCCGGTATGGCTCAGCATGCGGATGCTGGACACCTCGGGCTTGCCGGTCTCCGCCATGCTCACGGCGACGACGACCGTGGTGGCCAGCGCATCGGAACTGAGGCTGCCCACGTTCCAGCATTGTTGCACGGCCACGCGCAGCGCGTCCTTTTCCCCGGCCGAAAGCGGCGGGCCGGACGGGCGGCGCTCCGCCGGGGCGCTGTCCTGCCCCAGCGCGGCGGCGAGCGCGTCGCTCACCGCCTCGCGGTCCGTGTCGGGCGGGGTCGGCTCTGGCGGGGTCGGCTCTGGCGGGGCGGTCGCTGTCTCGGTGTCGGATTCCGTCTCTGCCGGGCGCGTGGGCCGCGCGCGCGGGCGGACCGAGGCGGTGGGCGCCGGGGTCTCGGGGCGCTCGGCCTCGGTGACGATCTCGGTCGTGGCTTCCTCGGGGGCGGTCGCCTCCTGCTGATCCTCGACCGCGTCGGCCCCCTCCTCTGGGGCCACCTCGGGGCGGGCCACGTCATCCACCCGCACATCCGGCTCGGACGGGGCCACCGGCTCGGGGGCCACGCGCGGCGCGGGGCGCGGCTGCGGACGCAGCGATGTCTCGGGCACCAGCGCGGCGGTGTCCTCGGACGGAGCGGTCAGCGCGGGGGGCGTGTCGGTCACATCGGTCGGTGCCGGGGCGGGGCGCTCGGGCACCTCGGGGCGCGCGTCGGGGGGCGACGTATCGCTCACCTCGGGCCGGTTCACCTCGGGGGCGGCATCGGTTCCGGACGACAGCGCCGGCGCCGCCTCGCCCTCGGCGGGCGGCGCGGGCGTGTCGACATTGGCCACCGCCTCGGGCGCGCTCTGCCGGGCCATGATGGCGGCGTATTCCTCGGACGACACCGCCACCGCCTCGACCACCTCCACCTGCGGCGGATCGGACTGGAGAACGCCCCCGAGAAAGACCCACCCGATCACCGCCAGGTGGGCCGCTCCCGATATGATCTGTCCGGTGTTCACCCGCGGCACCCCCGGCCTAGCCGTCCCGCCCGTCGAGCGCGGGGCCGCCGGTCTCCGTCACCAGCCCGATATTGGCAAATCCGCCGCGGTTGAGCGCCCCCATCACCTCCATCACCACGCTGTAGGGCGCATTGCCGTCGGCGCGCAGGAACACCCGCGTGCCCTCGCGCTCGGCGGCGATGGCGCGCAACCGCGGCAAAAGTTCACCGCGCGGCACGTCGGTGGTCTGGATACTCACCCGCCCGTCGGCGCCCACCGTCACGGTGAGCGGCTCCTCCTGCTCGCCCGGCAGCGCGTTGGCGGCGGTTTTCGGCAATTCCACCGGCACGCCCACCACCAGCAACGGCGCGGCCACCATGAAGATGATCAGCAGCACCAGCATCACGTCCACGAACGGCGTGACGTTGATCTCGGCCATCGGTCGCGTGCGTCCGCGTCCGCGCCTGCGCCGCCCGCCGCTCTCCCGGTGCTGAACGACCCCCGCCCCCATCGTCAGCTATCCAACTGGCGGCTGAGGATGGTCGCGAACTCGTCGGCAAAGGCCTCGTAGCCCGCCACGATCCGGTCGGAATCGGCGCTCAGCTTGTTGTAAAAGATCACCGCCGGGATCGCCGCCAACAGCCCCAGCGCGGTGGCCAGAAGCGCCTCGGCGATACCGGGTGCGACCACCACAAGGCTTGTGTTCTGCTGTGCCGCGATGGCCATGAAGGAGTGCATGATCCCCCACACCGTGCCAAACAGCCCGATGAACGGCGCGGTGGAGCCCACGGTCGCCAGCACCTGCAACCCGCCCTGCAGGTTGTCGGCCTCCTTGGCGATGGCCACGTCCATGGAGCGGTCGATCCGCGCGGCCGCGCCCGCGATCAATTCGCCATCGTTGCGGTGGCTGCGCCGCCATTCCGTCATCCCGGCGGCGAATATGCGCTCGGACTGCCCGGCGGGGTCCGGCCCGATCTCGTCAAACAGGCCGTCAAGCGGTTCGCCAGACCAGAAACGACGGTCGAACACGCCGGCCTCGCGGCGCGCGCGGCGATAGGTTATGAGCTTCTGAATGATGATCGACCACGCCCAGAACGATGCGATGGTCAGGATCAGCATCACCAGTTTCACGATGAACGTGGCGCGTGCGAACAGCGCCCACATGGAGAAATCCATCTCCTGCGCCAATGCGAGGGTTTCCGCTTCCATTTGCCTGCCTTCATGCCTCGGATGGCCGTTTCCCGGCCTTATCAAGGGCAAATTACCCGATTTCCAAGGGGAAAGCCATGCGCATCCGCCCGCTCACGCGCGATTGAACGTAACGGACCGCGCTTGCGGCGGATATTCGCTTGCAACGGACGTTCAGTCGCTCTCGATCAGCATGTAGCCGCGCCCTTGCACCGTGCGGATGCGCCGTGCGCCCGCCTCGGCGTCGGCAAACAGCTTGCGGCGCAGGCGGCTGATGATTCCGTCCACCGCACGATCATTGATCGTGCGGTCGCCGCCCTGCGCCGCGGTGATGATCCGCTCGCGCGACAGCACCTCGTTGGTCCGCCGGGCAAGCACCATAAGAACGTCGAACTCTCCCTGGCTGAGCTTGACCGGACGCTTGCCCACTCTCACGAGGCGCAGCACGTCGCAGATCTCGATATCGTCCACCTGCCGCAGGAAGTCTCCGGGCCCCGGGCGCGCGCGGCGCGCGTCCGGGGGCGTGACAACGGTGCGCCGCAGGATCGTGCGCACCCGCGCGCTCAACTCTCGCGGGCGCACCGGCTTCACCATGTAGTCGTCGGCCCCCATCTCGAGCGCGAGGTTGGCGTCGATCTCGTCGGCGCTCTGGCGCAGCATCAGGATGCCGGCGGTCGAGTCATTGCGCAGATCGCGCACCACGTCGAAGCCATCCCGCCCCAACGCGCGGTCGCCCACTAGGTAGATATCCACCGCCTTGCGCTTTACCGCTGTGGGGATGTTCAACGCCTTGTGACATGGTGCGAGCCGAAATCCCTCGTTGCTCAGACAGCCCGCCACCATGGTCGTATGCGCACGATCATCGTCAAGAATCATGGCGGTCAGATCGACCAAGAATCGCTCCTTTCAGAAAAATGTGTTATTAATCATAGGTATTAGACTAACATATACTCCAGCTTCAGTCAACCTTCGGGATAGTATTCTTCAATAATTTCAACTCTATGATTTCATAAACTGCAAGCGTGCGTTTGCACAACCTTAGACAACCCTGCCGCATTTCGGACAAATTTCGAAGAAAGATAGTCATTGTTGTAATGGTGCATGAAGCACAACCACAGGCTGCGCGAACCGCCAAGCCAGGACACTGACTGAAGAGGAGTAGAAAAATGAGTATCCAGTTCTTCACTCCACGCGGACCGAAGAATGAGATCATAAGGCTGCCCACCGCCCTGCGCAAAACCGTGCGCTGGCTGCCGCAGATTGGCGATGTCTTTCCCGATTTCAGCGTCGAGACGACCGAAGGCGACCTGAATTTCTGGGAATGGGCAGAAGGTTCGTGGATTCATCTGTTCAGCCACCCGGCGGCCAATACCCCGGTCTGCACCACCGAGATGGCGTCGATCACGGCGCTTTCCGAGGAGTGGCAGGAATTGAATGTCAAACATCTCGCGCTCAGCGGGTCGAGCCTCGGTGAACAGTGCGCATGGCACGGCGATATCGCGCGGCTTTTCGGGCTTGAGGTCGATTTTCCCTGCGCCCACGACCCCGGTCTGCAACTGTCGCGCCTCTTCGGCATGATGCATGACAAGGAGGACGCCAACCGCCCCATCCGCAAGAGCTTTCTCATCGACCCGGGAATGCACGTGGCCATGCTGTTCGAATACCCGACATACCTCGGGCGCAACTTCGAGGAGTTGCTGCGCGTCGCCCGGGCGATGCAGATGCGCGCCACGACCGGCGTGGCAACGCCTGCGGACTGGCAGGGCGGCGACATGGTCATCATCCCCGACAACCGCTCCGAGCAGGAAGTGATCCGCCAGTTCGGCACCGCGTCCGAGCTGCTTCTGCCCTATTTGCGCGTGGCCGGCGCAACCTGATCCTGCGGCTGACCCAGGATGGCGGCGGGCAGGCGCACCGGGCGGCCCGCCCGCGACAGGCAGGCCACCGTCACCACCGCACGAAACAGCAGGTCCTCGCCGCGCCATACCGATTGCGCCATCTCCAGCCGGGCCCCCGTCGCGCGCAGGGTCCGCGTCTCGATCCCGAGCGCGTCGTCAAGCCGCGCAGGTGCGAGAAAATCCGCCTCCACCCGCCGCACGACAAACACGGTGCCCGCCTCGCGCATGGCATTCTGGTCCAGCCCCAGATCGCGCACCCACGCGCTACGGGCGCGCTCGATGAATTTCAGAAAATTGGCGTGATAGACGATGCCGCCCATGTCGGTATCCTCGTAATGGACCTGGACAGCATAGCGATGGGTCATGGCCTGCCTCTCTTGTTGCGCGGCGCAGCCTAGGATCGCGACCCGGTCAGGTCCAGCCGAATGAGACAGCGCCTCGTGCCGAATGCATCGGGGATGGTCCCGACGCGGTGCCCCGGGCCCGTACCCCCGGCGACCCCCCGCCGATCCGCCCGCAAACAGCCCTTTCGCCCGGCCCGCACGCCCCCTATAACGACGCATGGCCCTGGGGCATCCCCGAGTCGCGGGGCCTTTCACCTATGGGGCAACAGGATACGGGCACAGATGGCGATGTTTGACAGAATTCCGAGCTTCTTTTCCTCGGACATGGCGATTGATCTCGGCACCGCAAACACACTCGTCTACGTCAAGGGCCGCGGCATTATCCTCAACGAGCCCTCGGTCGTGGCCTACCACGTCAAGGACGGGGTCAAGAGGGTGCTCGCCGTGGGCGAGGACGCCAAGCTCATGCTGGGCCGCACCCCCGGAAGCATCGAGGCCATCCGGCCCATGCGCGAGGGCGTGATCGCCGATTTCGACACCGCCGAGGCGATGATCAAGCACTTCATCCGCAAGGTGCACAAGCGCTCAACCTTCTCCAAGCCCAAGATCATCGTCTGCGTCCCGCACGGCGCCACCCCGGTCGAGAAACGCGCCATCCGCCAGTCGGTGCTGTCGGCCGGTGCCCGCCGCGCCGGGCTCATCGCCGAGCCCATCGCCGCGGCCATCGGCGCGGGCATGCCGATCACCGATCCCACCGGCTCGATGGTCGTCGATATCGGCGGCGGCACCACCGAGGTGGCGGTGCTGTCCCTCGGCGATATCGTCTATGCCCGCTCGGTGCGGGTGGGCGGCGACCGCATGGACGAGGCGATCATCAACTACCTGCGCCGCCAGCAGAACCTGCTGGTGGGCGAATCCACCGCCGAGCGGATCAAGACCACCATCGGCACCGCGCGGATGCCCGATGACGGGCGCGGCGCGTCGATCCGGGTCCGTGGGCGCGACCTCCTGAACGGCGTGCCCAAGGAGACCGAGATCAGCCAGGCGCAGGTGGCCGAAGCACTGGCCGAACCGGTGCAGCAGATCACCGAGGCGGTGATGACCGCGCTCGAGGCGACGCCGCCGGACCTCGCCGCCGATATCGTCGATCGCGGGGTGATGCTGACGGGCGGCGGGGCGCTTCTGGGCGATCTCGACCTGGCGCTGCGCGAGCAGACCGGGCTCGCCGTCTCGATCGCCGATGACAGCCTCAACTGCGTGGCACTGGGCACCGGCAAGGCGCTCGAATTCGAGAAACAGTTGCGCCACGCGATTGACTACGACAGTTAACCGGCCCACCTTTTAACGCTAAAGGGGTTGCCAGTGGCCAGCGACCGCGGACAGAGCAACGACTACCGGGGCCCGCTGAGGCGATTGCTCCTCGGGGTTCTGCTTGTCTGCCTTGTCGGCATCTTCCTGCTCTGGCGCATCGACAGCCCACGGGTCGAACGGTTTCGCGCACAGGTGGTGGACCGGGTCGTGCCCTCGATGGACTGGGCGATGGCGCCGGTCACCGGCGCGGTCCACATCCTGCGCGATTTCCAGTCCTACCAGCGCATGTACGAAAAGAACCGCGAGCTGCGCCGCGAGCTTCAGCAGATGAAGGCATGGAAGGAAGCGGCGCTGCAACTGGAGCAGGAAAACGCCCGCCTGCTCGATCTCAACAACGTGCAGCTTGATCCGCAGCTCACCTATGTCACCGGCGTGGTGATGGCCGATAGCGGCTCGCCCTTCCGGCAATCGGTGCTGCTCAACGTGGGCGCGCGCGACGGCATCATGGAAGGCTGGGCGGCGATGGACGGGCTCGGGCTCGTCGGGCGCATCTCTGGCCTGGGGCAGAATACCGCGCGCGTGATCCTGCTCACCGATACGTCGAGCCGCTTGCCGGTGACGATCCAGCCCTCGGGGCAGCACGCGCTGGTGATCGGCGACAACTCTCCCGCGCCGCTCCTGGATTTCATCGAGAACCCGGACCAGATCCGCCCCGGCGACCGGGTGCTCAGCTCGGGGGATGGCGGGGTGTTTCCGGCGGGGCTCGCTGTCGGGCAGGTGGTGGCCGACCCCGGCGGGCGGATGCGGGTGCGCGTCGCCGCCGATTACGAACGGCTCGAATTCCTGCGCGTGCTGCGCAGTTACGATCACGAACGGATCGACGATCCCGGCGACCTGATCGCCCCCACCTCCCCCACGACCGCCCCGGCGCCCTCGGGCCCCGCGCCGCAGGCAGCGGCAGAGGCTGGCAATGGCTAGAACCGGCACGCTTCACCTGTGGCTCATGCGGGCGCTCTTCGCCGCGCTGGCCGGCGCGCTCGTCTTCGCGCGGCTCTTGCCGCTCGACATGGCTCCGCCGGGCTTGGCGGGGCCGGACCTGTTCCTCGCGCTCGCCTTTGCCTGGGCGGTGCGGCGGCCGGAATACGTGCCTCCGCTTCTCGTGGCCGGGCTGGCGCTGGCGATGGATCTGCTGTTGCAGCGCCCCCCCGGCCTGTGGGCGGCACTGACACTCGTTGGTTGCGAAACGCTGCGCCACCGCGCGCCCGCGCTGCGCGACCTGACCTTCCTTGCGGAATGGGCGACGGTGGCGGGCACGCTGGCGGCGATGACGCTCGCGTACCGCCTGGTGATGACCATTCTGCTGGTGGACCAGGCTCCGCTCGGGCTCAACCTGATGCAGCTTTTCGCGACCCTCATCGCCTACCCGCTGGTGGCGGCGTTGTCTCATCTCGTCTTCGGGGTGCGCAAGCGCGTGCCCGGTGAACTCGCAACCGGGAGGCAGACGACATGAGACGCCCCTCCCGCGACCGCGCCGAAGGCCAGCGCCGCGTCACGCGGCGCGCACTCGTGCTCGGTGGTGCGCAGGTGGCGGTGCTGGGCGCACTGCTGTTCCGAATGAACCACCTTCAGGTCGATCAGGCCGACGAGTTCCGCCTGCTGGCCGACGAGAACCGCATCAACCTCCAGCTTCTCGCCCCCGCGCGCGGCCGCATCTTCGACCGCGAGGGCCGCGTCATCGCCGAGAACGTGCCCAGCTACCGAATCACCATCACGCGCGAACAGGCGGGCGACGCCGAGGCTGTGCTCGACCGGCTCGCCCAGCTGGTCGATATAGCGGCGGGAGAGCTGGAAAAGGCCCGCCGCGACCTGGCCGAGCTGCGCGGCGACACACCGGTGACGGTGGCCGATCGCGTGGACTGGGAGGCGATCGCCCGCGTTGCGGTCAACGCCCCCGCCCTGCCCGGCGTGATGCCCGAGGTGGGGCTGTCGCGCCGCTACCCGCTGGGCGCGGCCTATGCCCACACCATCGGCTATGTCGGCGATGTCAGCGCGCGCGACATCGAAAGGCTGGAGGCCCCCGAGGCGCTGCTGCGCCTGCCACGCTTCCAGATCGGCAAGATCGGGCTCGAGGCCGAGCTCGAACGCTCGCTGCGCGGCGCGGCGGGCACCCGCCGCGTCGAGGTCAACGCCGCCGGCCGGGTCATGCGCGAGCTCGAACGCGAAGAGGGCCGCCCCGGCGCGGATGTCCAGGTCACCTGCGACAACGCGCTCCAGACCTATGCCCATGCGCGGCTGCGCGGCGAGGGGGCGGCGGCGGTGATGCTCGACTGCGAGAGCGGCGATATCCTCGTCTGCGCCTCCAGCCCCGGCTTCGATCCCAACCTCTTCGTGCGCGGCATCTCCAGCGCCAATTACCGCGCTCTGCTCGACGACCCGCTGCGCCCGCTGCCCAACAAGGCGGTGCAGGGCATCTATCCGCCCGGCTCCACCTTCAAGATGGTGACCGCGCTTGCCGCGCTTGAGGCCGGGCTCGTCGATTACAACGAAACCGTCTACTGCCCCGGCTTCAAGGAGGTCAGCGGGCGGCGCTTTCACTGCTGGAAACGCGGCGGCCACGGCAATGTCGACCTGCACCGCTCGCTGCGCAACAGCTGCGACGTCTATTACTACGAGATGGCGATGCGCGTTGGCATCGAGGGCATCTCGGCGATGGCGCAGCGGTTCGGAATCGGGGTGCAGTTCGACCTGCCGATGACCAGCGTGGCCGAGGGACTCGCCCCCTCGCGGCAGTGGAAGCTGGCCTATCGCGGCACGCCGTGGATGGTCGGCGACAGCGCCAACACCGCGATCGGCCAGGGCTTCGTGCTCGCCTCACCGCTGCAACTCGCGGTGATGTCGGCGCGGCTCGCGACCTCGCGGGCGGTTGTTCCGCGGCTGGTGAAATCCATCGACGGGGTGGATCAGCCCACCGGCCACGGCGACAGCCTCGGCCTCAACGAAAATCACCTGCGCGAAATCCGCCGCGCCATGTTCGCCGTCAGCAACAGCCCCCGCGGCACCGCCTATCGCAGCCGCATCGCCGAAGACAGCCTGCGCCTCGCGGGCAAGACCGGCACCAGCCAGGTGCGCAATATCTCCACGTCAGAGCGCGAGGGCGGCGTGCGCTCCAACTCCGACCTGCCCCGCGCACAGCGCGACCATGCGCTCTTCGTCAGCTTCGCCCCGCATGACGCGCCGCGTTTCGCGCTGTCGGTGGTGGTCGAGCACGGCGGCGGCGGCTCGACCGCGGCGGCGCCCATCGCGCGCGACATCATGCTCCAGGCGCTCTATGGCGGCGACCCGCCGCTCTCCGCCTACCCCGCCTCCGACCGCCCGCGCATCCGCACCCTGCAGGAAGAGCTGCGCCGAGAGCGCGAGCGCCCCGCAACGGAAACGAGCGACCGCGCATGAGCTACCTCGAACATACCGTAAAGTCGGTCCCCGCGGGCCCGCGCAAGATCCTGTACCTGAACTGGCCGCTCGCCATCCTGCTGGCCAGCGTGGCCTCCATCGGCTTCCTGATGCTCTACTCGGTGGCGGGCGGATCGCTCTCGACATGGGCCGAGCCACAGATGAAACGCTTCGCCGCCGGCTTCGCGGGGATGATCGTGGTGGCGCTGGTTCCGATCTGGTTCTGGCGCAACATGTCGCTGCTGGCCTATCTCGCCTCGCTCGCGCTGCTGGTGGCCGTGGCGCTCATAGGCATCGAGGGCAAGGGCGCGCAACGCTGGCTCGACCTGGGCGTCATGCGCATCCAGCCCTCCGAACTGGTCAAGATCACCCTCGTCATGGTGCTCGCCGCCTATTACGACTGGCTGCCCATGTCGCGGATTTCCCGGCCCGTCTGGGTGCTCATCCCGCTTATGGTCATCCTCGTGCCGGTGGGCATGGTGTTGCGCCAGCCCGATCTCGGCACCTCGATCCTGCTGGTGCTGGGCGGCGGCGCGATGATGTTCCTCGCGGGTGTCCACTGGGCCTATTTCGCGACCGTGATCGCCCTGGGGCTGGGCGCCGTCTTTGCCGTCTTCACCAGCCGCGGCACCGATTGGCAGCTTCTGGAGAATTACCAGTACCGCCGCATCGACACCTTCCTAAACCCCGACAGCGACCCGCTCGGCGCGGGCTATCACATCACCCAGTCCAAGATCGCGCTGGGCTCGGGCGGCTGGACGGGGCGCGGCTTCATGCAGGGCACCCAGACGCGGCTCAACTTCCTGCCAGAAAAACACACCGATTTCATCTTCGTCACGCTGGCCGAGGAATTCGGCTTCATCGGCGCGGCCTCGCTCCTGGGGCTCTACACCCTCGTCATCGTGTTCTGCGTGGCCTCGGCGCTCACCAACCGCGACCGGTTCTCGTCGCTGCTGACGCTGGGGGTGGCGATGACGTTCTTCCTGTATTTCGCCGTCAACATGGCGATGGTCACGGGGCTGATGCCGGTGGTCGGCGTGCCGCTGCCGCTGGTCAGCTATGGCGGCTCGGCGATGCTGGTGCTGATGCTTGGCTTCGGCCTCGTGCAAAGCGCGCATGTCCACAAACCGAGGTAATCCCATGACCGCCAACATCCTCTTTGCCGCCGGTGACACGCGGTGGATCACCTACGAGGCCCCGCTGCGCCGCGCGCTCGACCGCGCAGGCGTCACCGCCCACCTCGCCACCGACATCGCGCCGCAAGAGGTGGATTACATCGTCTACGCCCCCGACAGCCCGGTGCAGGATTTCACTCCCTTCACCCGCGCCCGCGCGGTGCTCAACCTCTGGGCCGGGGTGGAAAATATCGTTCCCAACCCGACGCTGCATATCCCGTTGGCGCGCATGGTCGATCACGGGCTGACGAGCGGCATGGTGGAATGGGTCACCGGCCACGCGCTGCGCCACCATCTCGGGATGGATACCCACATCCTCCACCAGGACGGGGTCTGGCGTCCCGACGCCCCGCCGCTGGCCTCGGATCGCCGGGTCAGCGTTCTGGGCCTCGGCGCGCTCGGCGCCGCCTGCGCGCAGATGCTCGCCACGCTGGGGTTTGCCGTGACCGGCTGGAGCCGCACACCCAAGTCGATCGACACCCTGCGCTGCCTCTCGGGCAAGGACGGGCTGCGCACGGCCCTGCAAGAGGCCGATATCCTCGTCCTCCTGCTGCCCCTCACGCCCGAGACGGAGAACCTGCTGAATGCCGCGCGCCTCGCCCTCCTGCCCACGGGCGCGGTGATCCTCAACCCCGGGCGCGGGCCGCTGATCGACGACGACGCGCTCATTGCCGCGCTCGACACGGGCCATATTGGCCACGCCACGCTCGATGTCTTCCGCGAGGAACCGCTGCCGCCCACCCATCCCTTCTGGGCGCATCCCCGCGTGACGGTCACGCCACACATCGCCTCCGAGACGCGGCCCGAAACGGCGGCGCAGGTCATCGCCGAGAACATCCGCCGCGGCGAGGCGGGCGAGCCGCTCCTGCACCTGGTGGACCGCGACGCGGGATATTGAGGTGGGAGGCCAGGGCGGGACTGGCCTGTTCCTGCCATTCGTCACCCATCCCGCGCGGAATCAAGGCGTGCTTGCACGCCGCCGCGCAGCGCCCGACCGCCCCCCCCGGGCGGGCGCTATTGCAACGCCTAAACCTGTACGATCGTTGAAGTATTTTGCACCATAAAGTGAAGACCACAAGCGTTTGAGCGCCCCCCCGCGGTCGGGCACTGCGCGGCTCCCCTACCGCAACCGTGGCGGCCGCTCCGGGTCCGACCCCGGCGCCGCCGGTGTGGCCCGCACCTCCGGCTCCGGCAGATCGAACCGCAGACCGCAGCCCGCCATCCGCGCCAGCACCGGGTCGCTCGCCTCGAAAAACCCCACGTCGAGCGCCGCCGCCTCCAGCCCGGAAAACGCCAGCACCTCCGACACCGCCCGCGCCAGCGCGCCCTCCGCGCCCGGCGCGGCCCCGACAAAGCCCAGCAAATGCCCCTGCGCGCCATCCTCGTAGCGCGCCGCCACCAGCCACGCGGCGCGCGCCATGCCGGCCATGCCCGCCAGCCGCGCATCCAGCGCGCGCAGCACCGCCTCGGGCAGCCCGCCGGGCACGCGGAATTCCACCGGCCGCGCGGCGACCTCCTCAGGCGCCCCCGCCAGCATCTCCGTCATCCAGTCCATCGCCTGCGCGGGCAGCAGGATCGCCGAGGGCGCCACCCCGAGGTTGAGCCCCAGCCCCAGCCCCTGCCCGGCCAGCATCCCGGCCAGCGCCCGCCCCGACAGCGCGGCATAGGGCGCGGGCCCCTCGGCAAATTCCGCCAGCCGCGCCTCGTTATCGAATGCCAATACGCAATCGCCGCCCTCCGGCGCGATCACCACCGGGTCGATGCGGTCGCCCTCCGCCTCGCGTGTCAGCAGCAGGCACAACTCGCTCGCCGCCAGTCGCTCGTAGAAGCGCAGCCGCGCGCCCTCGTCGCCCGGCGCGGTCTCCATCGCCGCATGCGCGGCATCCAGCGGGGTCATCTCAGCCACCCAGAACCTCTCTCACCGCGCCCCGCAGCGCCGGGAGCACCTCGTCGCCGAACCACGGGTTCTTCTTCAACCACGCGCTATTGCGCCAGGACGGGTGCGGCAAGGGAAACCTGCGCGGTGCATGGTCGCGCCAGCCGCGCACCGTCTCGGTCACCCCCGCCCGCGTGCCAAGGTGATAGCGATGCGCGTGCCCGCCCACCAGAACCGTCAGAGCCACGTCGGGCAGATGCGCCATCACCCGGTCATGCCATGTCCGCCCGCAGATCGCGGGTGGCGGCAGGTCGGCCCCCTTGGCATCATAACCCGGAAAGCAGAACGCCATCGGCACGATGGCCACCCGGTCGCGGTCGTAGAACTCCGCCGCGCTCACCCCCAGCCAGTCGCGCAGCCGCTCGCCGGACGGATCGTCGAAGGGCCGCCCCGAGCGATGCACCCGCAGCCCCGGCGCCTGCCCCGCGATCAGGATGCGCGCCGTGGGGCGGAACCAGACCACCGGGCGCGGCGCGTGCGCCGTCTCGGTCGCGGCGAATCGATCGGCACACAAACGACAAGACCGGATTTCGGCACCGAGCGCCGTTTGCGGCGAACCGTGCGGTTCGCTCGCCGAACCTGTAGGTTCAGTCAAGCGTGACCCCCGCCTCGCGCATCGCCACCTCGGCCTGCGCGAGTGATCCGTCGAGGTCGATCGCCCGGCACAGATCGCGCCGCACGGTCACCCTGTAGCCCAGCTTGGCCGCGTCAAGTGCCGAGAATTGCACGCAGAAATCCGTGGCCAGCCCAACCATCACCAGCTTTGTGACCCCGCGCGTCTGAAGATATCCGTCAAGCCCGGTATGCGTCGCCCGGTCATTCTCGAAGAACGCAGAATAACTGTCTATTTTCAATGACATACCCTTGCGGATAATCAGGTGCGCGGGGGCCGTGTCGAGATCCGGATGAAACGCCCCACCATGGCTCCCCTGCACACAATGGTCTGGCCACAACACCTGAGTGCCGTACTCCATCTCCACCGTCTCGAACGGCGCCTTGCCCGGATGCTCCGAGGCAAACGAGGAATGCCCGGCGGGGTGCCAGTCCTGCGTCAGGATTATCTCTTTGAAATCAGTCATCAAGGCGTTGATCTTTGGCACGATCTCATCCCCGCCCGGCACCGCCAGCGCGCCCCCGGGGCAGAAATCGTTCTGAACGTCGATCACCAGTAATGCAGCCGTCATGCCCGCCTCCTTCGCGCCCCATGGCTAGGACGCGGGCCGTCCTGCGTCAATCCCGGCCCTTGCCCACAAGCCCCGGCGCGCGTAAATCCCGCACCATGCACCGGATCACCGCCCTCTACCATTTCGCCCGTCTTGATGACCCCGCCACCCTGCGCGCACCGCTTCTCGCCCTGTGCGAATCCGAAGGTGTGCGCGGCACATTGCTGCTCGCGCGCGAGGGAATTAATGGAACGATTTCCGGGTCTTGCGAGAGCGTAACCCGCGTTCTCGACCATCTCCGCGCGCTGCCCGGATGCGCCGAACTCGCGTGGAAGGACAGCCACAGCGCCACCCCGCCCTTCGGCCGCATGAAGGTGCGCGTCAAGCGCGAGATCGTGACGATGGGGCTCGCCGATGTCGATCCGCGCGCCGCGACCGGCCACTATGTCGCCCCTGCCGAGTGGAACGCGCTGATCGCTGCCCCCGATGTCGCGGTGATCGACACCCGCAACGCCTACGAGGTGGCCATCGGCAGCTTCGAAGGGGCCGTGGATCCCGGCACCGACAGCTTTCGCGATTTCCCCGCGTGGTGGCAGGCCAACAAGGATCGGTTTCACAACAAGCGCGTGGCGATGTTCTGCACCGGTGGGATTCGTTGCGAGAAATCAACGAATTACCTGCTTAGCCAGGGGTTGGAGGAGGTCTATCACCTCAAGGGCGGCATCCTGAAATACCTCGAGGAGGTGCCCAAGGAACAGAGCCTGTGGCGCGGCGCGTGTTTCGTTTTCGATGGCCGCGTTTCGGTGGAACACGGGCTGCGCGCCGGGCCGCACGTGCTCTGCCATGCCTGCCGCCGCCCTATCCTGCCCGAGGACCGCGCACGCCCCGAATACGAGGCCGGTGTCGCCTGCCACCATTGCACCCACGAGACCAGCGCCGAGGACAAGGCCCGTTTTCGCGAACGGCAGAAACAAGTCGCCCTCGCCGCGGCGCGCGGCGAGCGGCATATCCGATGGATGGCCGAGGGATGAACTGGCTGAATTTACTCACAAAACTTCGAACAACTTGTCCCGCGCGCCCTGCCCGCGCACTAGCCTGAGCCGCGTTTTCGGCACCCCGATGGCCTTCGCCAAAAGCGCCTGCACCGCGGCATTCGCCTTGCCCTCCTCGGGCGGCACGGTGACGTAGACACGCAGGCTGTCCCCGTCCGCCACGATCCGCGCACGCGAGGCCCGCGGCGTCACCCGCAGGGAAATACGGGTACCCGGCGCCGCGAGATGGCCCAGGTCGGGGTGATCCATGCTGACACGCCTCCTCGCGTCCGGGTCGCTACCGGCGGCAATGATGGCACGCCCGCCCCCCGCGGTCGAGAGCCGGAGGCCGCGCTCGCCGGGTGGCCCTACCCGCCGCCATCGCCGTCCTCGTCAGGCTGCAAGAGGCTGATCTCGCCTGCCGCTTCGAGCCGGCGCACGGCGGTCACGATCTCGGTCTGCGCGGCCTCGGCCTCGCGCGGGCGCACCCGACCCCGCTCCGCGATTTCCTCGCGCAGCGCGTCAGCCATGCGTTTCGACATGTTGGACAGCAGGAATTCGGCCACCGGGGCCAGCGCGCCATCGAGCGCCCCGGCCAGCGCGGCGACCTGCACAGGCTGATCCACCTCGCGCAGGATGCGCGGGATATCGGTCGGATTGACGCGGTCGGGCAGGTGCAGGAACGTAAAAATCGCGCGTCGCACCAGCGCGGCGAAATCCTCGTCGGTGTCTTCAAGACCCTCGAGCACCTTGTCGCGGATGATTGCGGCCGAGTAGTTGAGGATCGCGCCCACCCGTTCCACCGCCCCGTCGGCAAAGGCACTCTGCGGCACGTCCTGTATCTGCGCCGCGAGGGCGAGGCCGATGCGGTCCACCGCCTCGGGCGAGACAGAGCCGGTCTGCGAAATGGCGTAGGTGATGCGCCGCGCCGCTGCACCGGGCAGCCGCCCGAGCAGATCGGCGGCGCGCGCGACGTCGAGCTTGGAAAGGATCACGGCGGCGACCTCGGCGCTTTCCGCTTCGAGGATGGGGACGAGTGTTTCGGGATCGGTGGCCTTCACCAATTCCCAGGGGTCGCCGTATTGGCGCACACCCGCCTCCTTGCGCAGGCGGGCAGCGGTCTGTGGGCTGATCCGTCCGTCGAGCGCCGACAGCGCACCGGGCAGGCCGCGCGGAAAGGTCAGACCCATCCCTTCGAGTTCATTGGCGAATTCGGCCACCACATCGGCCAACGTGCCGCGATCCACATAGCGCATCGACCCCATCTGTGTGGTCAGTCGTCCCTGTAATTCGTCCGGCAAATCCGAAAGGGACACGTCCGCCCCCTCGTTCATCAGGAAGCGCACGATGATCGCGGCCTTCTGCGCGCGCGACAGATGCGCCGCCGCGCCGCGCGGACGCGGCCCCTCGATCCGTGCGGGTGGTGCGTTCATGCCTCGGTCCCCGTTGCCCCGATCCTTGCGCGAGCATAGGGCACGATCCGTCAACAAAGCCTGAACGCGATCACGATTTCTCTTTGGTCAAAATACTCCGGGGAGTCGCCCCGCACGGGTGGCGGAGGCAGCGCCCCCGACCCCGCGCTCAGCCGTCCTGTTCGGCGAGGAATTTCTCGGCGTCGAGCGCGGCCATGCAACCCATACCGGCGCTGGTGACCGCTTGGCGGTAGATATGATCGGTCAGGTCACCGGCGGCGAAAAGCCCCGGAACCGAGGTGCGGGTGCTACCCGGTTCGACGTGCACATAGTCACCGTGATGCATCTCCACCTTGCCTTTGACAAGCTCGCTCGCCGGGGCGTGGCCAATAGCGATGAACACGCCCTTGCAGGGGATTTCCGTGATCTCGCCAGTCTCGACATGCCTCACCCTGACGCCCTCGACACCCTTGGGGTTGTCGGTGCCGGTCACCTCCTCGAGCGTGTGGAACCACAGCGGCTCGATCTTGGGGTGCTTGAACAGCCGGTCCTGCAAAATCTTCTCGGCGCGCAACTCGTCGCGGCGGTGGATGAGAGTGACCTTGGAGGCGAAATTTGTCAGGAACAGCGCCTCTTCGACGGCAGTGTTGCCGCCGCCCACCACAACGATCTCTTGCCCGCGATAGAAGAATCCGTCGCAGGTTGCGCAGGCCGACACACCGAACCCCTTGAACGCCTCCTCGCTCTCCAGTCCCAGCCATTTCGCGCGGGCACCCGTGGCGAGGATCACCGCATCGGCAGTGTAGGTCGCGCCGCTGTCGCCCTTGGCGGTGAAGGGGCGGCTTTCAGTGTCGAGGTCGGTGATGATGTCGCCCACGATCTCGCAGCCCATGGCCTTGGCGTGGGCCTCCATGCGCACCATCAGGTCGGGGCCCTGCACCTCGGCATCGCCGGGCCAGTTCTCCACCTCGGTGGTGGTGGTGAGCTGCCCACCCGGCTCGATCCCTTGCACCAGCATCGGCTCCAGCATGGCGCGGGCGGCGTAGACGCCAGCGGTATAGCCCGCGGGGCCGGACCCGATTATGAGGCACTTGGTGTGGCGTGTCTTGGGCATGGCTGCTCTTTCGTTGAAAACCGGATATCGCGCGGACATATAGCGGCGCGGGACGAGGCATGTAACCCCTTGCAAGGCGGCAATGCGTCGCCATGAGACCCTCGCATCCGAAATTATCTTGCGCATAGGCGAAATATTATTGCGCGCACCCGCATGGCTGCTATAACATCCGCGAAAATAAACAGGAGAATGCGATGGCGGGCACGCGTCTCGATCCGATCGACCGAAGGATACTGGCAGAATTGCAGGCCGACGGCCGGATGACCAATGTCGAGCTGGCCAAGCGTGTCGGCATTTCCGCCCCGCCCTGCCTGCGGCGGGTGCGCGCCCTGGAAGAACAGGGGTATATCCGCGGCTATCACGCCGATATCGACGCGCGCGAGTTGGGCTTCGAGGTGCAGGTCTTTGCGATGGTCGGCCTGCAAAGCCAGGCCGAGGCGGACCTGTCGGCCTTCGAGGCGCGGTGCCGGGCCTGGCCGCTGGTGCGCGAGTGCCACATGCTCAACGGCGAGGTGGATTTCATTCTCAAATGCGTCGCCCCCGACCTGTCGACCTTCCAGCGGTTCCTGACCGAGGAACTGACCGCGGCAGAGAACGTGGGCAGCGTCAAGACCTCCCTGGTGATCCGCGGAGCCAAGGACGAGCCCGGCGTGCCCTTCGAGATTCTAGAGGCTCGGCTCGAACGACCGGCCTGAGCAGGGCGGCGGCCTCAGACCAGATCGAGCGCCTCGGGGGCGTCGAGCGGCAGGCGCATCTGGGCCATAGGTCCGAAATCGCACGGCTTGGGAATATGAGGAAAGGCCGCCATGACCTGCCGCAGGGTGGCATCGTCGTAGCCGCGCTCGAACCCGGCACCGGGATGAAAGCTCTCGGTTTCCAGCCCATTCACCATGATCACCGCGTGCCGGCGCAACGCGAGGTGGTAGAAGGTCACCGGCTGGCGCGACACCATGCGGATCGCGTGCACCCCATCTGCCATCGCGTGCACCGGCGACAGAACCCCGTCCGCCCCGATCCGCGCGCGTAGCCGGCAAGGACGGCTTAGAAGCCGCGCGCCGGGTCCCATCACGAGATCGGCCATAGGCCGCCCGAAACCGAAAGCGTCGGCCATCACCCGCGTCAGTGGGGTGCCCACGCCAGAACGGTCTGGCCCTATCGTGACCGAGCCGATCCAGACCACCGGGACTGCGCCACCCGCGGCGGTGACGATCATGTCGCCGGGCACCAGATCCTCGACCGCCACCGGGCCGCGCGACGTCGAAACGAGCGCCCCGTGCGCGAAGGCAGCATGGGCCGCGTCGAGCAGCGGCAGCGACGGGAGGTGGCGCTCCTGCGTCATGAGGCGCCCCTCGGCATCGCGCCAAAGGCAGGAATACCGACGTGTTGCCTCCTGCGCCCGGGCAGCCGGGGGCGCGGAGGGGAGATCGACGCCGAAGCGGTACATGCTCATGTCGTGTCACCTCATGATCAGGGCCGTCGTGGCCGCACCGGACCTCCGGCGGCAACGACAGTCAGACATTTGGCGATTTGTGTGACGCGCAAATCGGGCAATTCTGCGCTCTCGCGCCAGAATCTTCGTGGCATTGACCGTGTTTTCGACATAGTCGCCTACGGTCGAGATCATTGTTTCGCTGTGCACCCACGGCGAACTTCGCGAAAGCACAAGGGCCGCCACGGGGCGGCCCTTGCCTGCTCTTCGGTCGCCCTGCGCCGGTGGCGGCGCGCGGCTCAGGCGGTCTTGCGCGGGCGCAACAGCGCGAACATGCGGGCATGACGCCCGTCGCGTCGCACCTGGCGGTGATAGGGCAACGCGGGCGCAGCCTCCTTGCTGTGCTCGACCACGGATTTCAACCAACGTGCCTTCATCTGCTCCATCCTCTTGCCTGCGCCGCTTGGCGGCATTGTTACCTCATCCGCAACGATGCGCGGGGTTTGCGGCGAGGTTTTGACGGAAAAGGTTAAAATCCGGGCAATACGGGGGCGATGCCGGGACGGGGGCCGAAACGGGCGGGAACGCCGACCCTCAGCGTCTGCCCGTATCGAAGCCGGCCTCGCGCATCAGCCTCTCGGACGCCTCCTCGACCTCCGACTCCAGACGCCGCATGAACGTCCCCCTCGGCAGGCCCGGCGCAATCTCGGGCAGGAACTCCACCACCGCGAGGCCCGGTTTCCGCAGGATGCCCTTGCGCGGCCAGAAGACGCCGACATTTGTCGCCGCCGGCACGCAAGTCTGGCCAAGTTCCTCGTAGAGCACGCCGGCGCCAATCTTGTAGGGCTTCTTCACTCCCGGCGCGACGCGGGTGCCCTGCGCGTAGATAATGAGCTGTCCCGGCTCCTGCCGTCCGCGCGCCACGTCCTCGACCATCTTGCCAATAGCCTGGCTGCGCTTGCCTCGATCCACCGGCACGCAGCCGATGCGCAGCGCGTATTGCCCGATCACCGGTGCCCACATCAATTCCCGCTTCATGATGAACTTGCCCGCCGGGATGCTGCCGAAGATGAGGATGATGTCGAGAAAACTCTGGTGCTTGGAGGCGATCAGCACTTCGCCCCGGGGCGGTGTGCCGCGCACCTCGGTGCGCAGGCCGACCATCCACGCCGCGGTGAAGCGAACCCAGCGGCAAAAGGTCTTGCACGCTATACGCGCGCCACGCGGACTGACCAGCGCCCAGGGCAGGAACACGATCCCCAGCACCGCCATCGCCAGGTACATCTGGACCACGAAAACGAGAGACCGAAGCCATTGCAGGGCGTGTGTCATGGCATCTTCTCCAGTCTGCGGCGCGCGGCGGCGCGGGTCGCGGCAAAAGCGACCAGCCCGGCAAGCGGCGGGATCAGCAGCGGCAAGAGCCAGTGCCAGCCCTGGAAGCCAAGCCCGGTGAGAAACCCGCCCTCGATCCGCGCCGATGGCAGCGCGAGGATGGCGAGGCATCCCAGCACCGTTCCGATCGCCGCGCCCCCGAGGCCCCGCACGGCAAAGCGGCGCACAAAGGCCCGCGCGATGAAATCATCCTGCGCGCCGACGAGGCGCAGCACCGTGATGACCTGCGCATTGGCCGCCAGCGCCGCCTGCGCCGCAAGCGTGATCATCGCCGCCATCGCCGCCCCGATGAGCGCCAGCGACAGCCAGCCCAGAAGCCTCAGTCGCGACGCGGCCTGCACCAGCGGTCTGCGCCAGCGCGTGTGATCGTCGAGCACGGCACCCGGCACCTCGGCTGCCAGCCGCAACCGCAGTCCCTGCACGTCGAACCCCGCTTCGGTCTCCGTCACTTCGATCAGCCGCGGGATGGGCAATTGATCGAGCGGCAGGTCGGGTCCGAACCACGGCTCAAGCAGCGCCGCCTGCTCGGCATCGTCGAGCGCGCGGGCGCGCGCGACACCGGTGGTGGTCTCGAGCACCCGCAGCGCCGCCTCGGTCTGCGCCGCCATCTGCCCCTCGGGCGCGGAGATGCGCACCGTCGCCGTGCGGGCAAGCTCGTTACTCCAGCGGTCCGCCAGCCGCCCGGTGGCCAGCGACAGCGCCAGCGCAAAAACCGCGAGAAAGGCCATCGCCGCGGCCGTGAACAGCGTCAGCGTGGCGGTGAACCCGCTCGGCGGCACGACCCGGTCAGCCTGCGTGTCACCGGGCAGTAGCTGCGAGAGGAAACCGGACAGCACCGTCAAAGGTCCGCCCCCGCAAGCTGAAGCCGCCGTCCGGCGATACGCAGCACCCGGGCCTGGACATGGGTCTTGGCGGCGCGGATCAGCGCCAGATCGTGGGTGGCGATGAGGATCGTCTTGCCCATGCGGTTAAGTTCAATGAGCAAGCGCATCAGGCGCTCAGACATCTCCCAGTCGATATTCCCTGTGGGCTCGTCGGCCAGCACCGCGTCGGGCGACATGATGACCGCACGCGCCAGCGCGGCGCGTTGCCGCTCGCCGCCCGAGAGCTCGGGCGGTCGCGCGTGCGCCCGAGCGCGCAAGCCCACCCAGCCGATCAGTTCACGCAGGTTGGCTTCCTCGGCCAGCAGATCGCGCGCCGACACCGAGAGCGGCAGGGCGATATTAGCCGCCACGTCGAGATGGTCGAGAAACTGGCAATCCTGGTGGACCACGCCGATGCGCCGCCGCGCCATCGCGATATCGTCGCGGCTCATCTCGCGCCGGTCCTGCCCGAACAGGCGCACCTGCCCCGCCGTGGGCGCGAGCGCGCCGTAGCACAGCTTGAGCAGTGTCGTCTTGCCCGAGCCCGAGGGCCCGGTGAGAAAGTGAAACGACCCGGGCGCGAGCGAGAGCGACACGTCGCTCAGCAACTCCCCCCCGCCATAGGAATACCCCACGCCCTCGAGCTCGATCACCGCTTGCGCCCTTTTCTTCCGCAGCCCCCTTCATGCCCCAGAGGTCACACATGTGCAATCACTGCCCGCATGATTCGCTTTGCTCTTTTCGCTTCGTGGATTAGTGCCTATGCTCGCGCCACGGTCGCAAAAGCCGGATAACGGCGGCAAGCAGCAGGCAGCGGGTGAAACCATGAGGCTGACATGTCCGAACTGCGGGGCGCAGTATGAGGTGCCGGACGCGGTGATCCCGGTTTCGGGACGCGATGTGCAATGCTCCAATTGCGGCACAACGTGGTTCCAGAACCATCCCGATCACGAACCGACCGAGCCCGAGGAGCCCGGATCCGAGCCAACGGCCGAGCCGGAGGCACGCCCCGAGCCGGAGCAAGGCGCGGCGTCGGGACGGCGGATTGATCCGTCGGTGGCCGATATCCTGCGCGAGGAGGCAGACCGCGAGCGCGCCGCCCGCGCCGCCGAAGCCGATGACCGGATCGAGACGCAACCCGACCTCGGCCTTGGCGAGCCCGAACCCGATCGCGCGAAACGCGCACGCCAGGCGCGCGACCGGATGCAGCGGCTGCGTGGGGGGCGGCCCGCAGATACCGAAACGCCGCCGCGCGGCGACCCCGACACAGACGATGACGATAGCGGCGACGTGTTTGACGACGACGAGGATGACGGCCTCGATCCTGGTTCGCGCCGCAACCTCTTTCCCGATATCGACGAGATCAATTCCTCGCTGAGCGCCTCGGGGGACTCCGCGGCCTCGCTCTCGCCGGCCACGTCGGAAGACTCGCCGCCCGCCCGCCGTGGTGGCGGATTTCGCACCGGGTTCCGACTGGCGGTGGTGGGCTGCGTCGCGGCGCTGGTGGTCTACCTGATGGCCCCGCGGATCGCCGGGCTCTGGCCCGCTGCCGAGGCCCCGCTTGCGCAATACGTGCAGGTGGTAGATGGGGTGCGCGCTATGCTGTCGGCGACGGTCGCCGACCTTCTGGCACGTCTCTGACGCCGCTCAGAACCGATCGAGAAGACGGCGCAGGTAATCGAGCTCGATATCCGGGCGCTCGCCTTCGCCCGAGCGGCGGCGAATCTCGTCGAGCAGGTCGCGCGCGCGGCGGTAGACGTCCTCGCCCTGCAGCAGGCTGTCCTGGGTGCCCGCGTGGCGACCCTGACCGGCCTCGCGCCCGAGCGGGTCGGCCTGCGCGCGACCGGGGTCGCCACGTCCGTCGCTCGGGCCGCCGGGGTTCGTGTTGCGTGCCATCGCCTCACCCATGCTGCGCATTCCCTCGCGCAGCGCCTCCATCGCGTCCGCCTGGTCCTCGAGCGCACCGGCGAGGTCGTTGTTGCGTAGTGCCTCTTCGGCCCCTTCCATCGACCGCTCCGCACGCTCAAGCGACTCGCGCGCCGCATCACCCGCTTCGCCGCCGAGTTGCGGAAGCCCACCGCGCTGCCGTTCAAGCTCCCGGCGCAATGCTTCCTGCCGGTCAGCGAGCGATCCGCCCTCGCCCTCTCCGGCCTGCTCACGCCCATCCGCGCCCTCGCCGCCCGAGCGCGCGCCGCCGTCGCCCTGACCCTGCTGGCCGTCATGGCTCTGCCCGCGGCCCTCGCCGCCCGAGCGGCCCTCGTTCTGCTGCGACTGGCCGCTTCGCGCGTCGGGGTTGAACTGTTCCTGCAGGTCGCGGAACGCCTGATCCGAAAGGCCCTGCTGTTCGCGCAGCGTCTCGGAAAGCCCTTCCATCGCCTGTTGGCCCTCCGAGCCGCCCTGCCGCCCCTGCGTGACCTGCATGTTCTCCATCATGCGCTGGAATTCCTCCAGCGCCTGCCGCGCCTCGGCAAAGCGGCCCTGCTCCATCAGCTCCTGAATGCGATCCATCATGTCCTGCAAATCCTGCTGGGACATGCGCATGGAGTTCTCGGCGCTCTGCTGATCGCCGCCGTTCTCGTCCTCGCGCTGGGCCTGCTGCATCTTCTGGCGCAGGTAATCCTGGGTGGCGTCGCGCAATTCCTGCATGAGGCGGGCGATCTCGTCCTCGCTCGCGCCGTTCTTCATCGCCTCGCTCAGCCGCTCCTGCGCCGCGCGCATCCGCTCGAGCGCGTCGCCGACATCGCCATCCTCGATCAGCACCCCGAGATCCCATAGCGCCTGCGCAATCTCGTCGCGCCCGGCCGTGTCCGGTCCGCCCGCCGCCGCCATCGCCTCGAGCCGCCGCAGGATCACGCGCAGTTGCAGGTAGGTTCCGCTCGATCGGAAGAGCCCGTCGGTCGGCTCGTAGGAAATCGCGCGCAGCACTTGCGCCACCCGCGTGGCGTTGTCCCGGCTCCACAGCAGATCGCGCCGCTGCTCGATCACCGCGGCCGCGAGCGGATCAAAGAAGCGCCGCGCCGGGAGAGTCATCTCCGTCGGGTCGGACTGCCCTTCCTGCCCGATCGCATCCGTCACCGTCATCCGCAACGTCACCGGCAGATGCGCCCAGGGATGCTGGGAAAGGTTGGCGATCAGGGTCTCGGTAAACTCGGCCCCGTCGCCCATCATCGGCAGCGGCAAGTCGAGCCGGATGGGCGCGCGCGGCTCGGGCTCGACGGCAAGGCCGTGACGGCGCGCGACGCGCTCCATGTCGAGCGCGATCACCGCTTGGCCACCGGTCACACCGTAATCGTCGCGCGCCTCGAAAGGCTGGCTCATCTGCCCTTCAAAGCTCGTCCGCGCCTCCGAGTCGAGCACCGCCACCTGTGGTGCGGCGTCGGCGACGGCCTCCACCTGCCAGCCGCGCCCGCCCGGGCCGTCGATGCGCAGGACACCGTCCTGCGCGATCTCGAAGCTCTGCTCGGAGCCCGTCTTCGGCCCCGTATCCTCGTCCCCGCCAGAGGCGGTCTCGTGCAGGCTGAGCGCACCCTCCGCGCCGTAGAACCGCAGCGTTACCTCGCTGCCCACCGGCGCATGGATCACGTCCTTCTGATCGGCAAGATAGAGGCTCGGCATGCCAGTATGGCGCGGCGGCTCGATCCAGCCCTCCCACGCCGGTCCCTGCGCCAGCGCCGCGCCGCTCCCGCCAGCGGGGCCCAGTTGCGCCACCGTACCCGCGCGCCAGACCGAGCCGAAGACAAGGCCGATCACCAGCACCAGCAGCGCAATATGACGCAGGCCATAGGGATCGAACCGCGCCAGCCGCAGATCGGGCGGGACGTGCCGCGCACCTGCCGCGCGCGTGGCCATGCGCGCCTGGTGTGCCCGCCACAGGGCGGCAGAGGCGGCATCGTCGCTGCCGATCGCCTGCGCATCCCCGAGCGCGGCCAGGGGTCGCCCATCGAGCGATGCGTCGAGCCGGGCCACCGCCTCGGCCCGTCGCGGCCAGCGCAGCCGTACGAACCCGCGAAGCCCGAGCGCCAGCGCGGCGAGCGCGAACGTCGCGGCACCGACCTGAAATACGATGGGAGACGCATGCTCGTACAGACCGAGGAACACCCCGCCCGCCACCACGGCCAACAGGCTCAGCAGCGGCCAGAAGGCCCGCGCAACCCGTTCGGCCAGCAACCCGGCCCAAGTGAGGCCGAGCGGCAGACGCAGCCGCGCCATCGCCGTTGCCAGAGGATCGCTCGGTCGGGACATCCGCGAAACCGTTCCTTTCAGGCCCGGCGCGACCGCCGCGTCAGAGCCATTCGGGGATGGTATCGCGATTTATCATTTCGTCAAAGGTCGGCCGCGCACGGATCACGGCAAAGTCACGCTCATTGACCAGAATTTCCGGGATGAGCGGCCGCGTGTTGTATTCGCTGGACATGACCGCGCCATATGCCCCCGCGCTGCGGAACGCCACGAGATCGCCCTCGGTCAGCGGCGGCAGCATCCGGCCCCGCGCGAAGGTATCGCCCGACTCGCAGACCGGCCCGACCACGTCATAAGGCGCTTGTCCTACGCCCGGCGCGGGCTCGATCACAGGCACGATATCGTGATGCGCATCATACATGGCAGGGCGAATGAGATCATTCATCGCCGCGTCGAGGATGAGGAAATCGCGCCCCTCGCCGGATTTCAGGTAGATGACCCGGCTCACCAATATCCCCGCGTTGCCGACGATGAGCCGCCCCGGTTCGATCTCGATCTCGCAGCCAAGATGGCCCAGCTCCTCGCGGATCATCGCCCCGTATTCCACCGGCAGGGGCGGCGCCTCGTTAGAGCGAGTGTAGGGGATGCCAAGACCGCCGCCCAGGTCGAGCCGGCGGATGTCGTGGCCATCAGCGCGCAAGACATCCGTCAGTTCCGCGACCTTGCGATAGGCCAGCCGGAACGGCTCCAGATCGGTGAGTTGGCTGCCGATGTGCACGTCGATCCCCACCACCTCGATTCCCGGCAGGGCTGCGGCCTCGGCATAAACTTCGCGGGCGCGGGCAATCGGAATGCCAAACTTGTTCTCACTCTTGCCGGTGGCGATCTTGGCGTGTGTCTTGGCGTCCACGTCCGGGTTCACGCGCACCGCAATCGGCACGCTCAGCCCGAGGCCCGTCGCCACCTCGCTCAGCGCGTGCAACTCCGGCTCGCTCTCGACATTGACCTGCCGGACGCCGCCTTCCAGCGCCAGGCGCATCTCGTCCCGCGTCTTGCCGACACCGGAAAACACGATCCGCTCGCCCGGCACGCCCGCCGCGCGGGCGCGCGCGTACTCCCCGCCAGAGACCACATCCATCCCCGCACCGAGGCCCGCAAGCGTCTTGAGGATCGCCTGATTGCTCGCCGCCTTCATGGCATAGCACACGAGATGATCCACCCCGTCGAGCGCCTCGTCGAACAGACGGAAATGCCGGGTGAGCGTCGCGGTGGAATAGCAATAGAACGGCGTTCCCACCGCCTCGGCGATCTCCGGCAGCGGCACGTCCTCGGCGTGAAGCACGCCGCCACGGTAGAGAAAATGATCCACACCTAGCCCCGCTTCATCTTGCCAGAAATATCCAGAATCCTCACGCCTGTCGCTGGCTGCGCAGGAAGAGGTAGAGCGGCAGTCCGCAACTCACCCCGATCCCGAAAGTGGCCGGGATCGCCAGAAGTCCAAGCCAGCGCCGCTCGGCTACGCTCTCGACCACGGCCCAGATGGTCAACGCCACGGCGGCGATGGTCAGATCCCAGACCAACCCGCTCGTCGCCGCGTTGGCGTACCAGGCGTCCACCATCGCCATCAGGTCGTAGCCATTGGCGTTGAACCACACCAGGAACCACGACATCGGGTGCACCGCGCCCCACAGCGCCAGCGCGAGCCACAGCCATCTCACAGCCCAACCCCGACACCCAGGTCGACGCCGCCCACGCGCAGCCCGGTGCGCACGCCGCCGTACACTCCGCCCGAACCCGCGCTGACCGTCGTACTGAGCGTCGGGCGCACCGGCGGCCCCTCTGCGCCGCAGGCCCCCAGGATGGAAAAAGCCATCAGAAACGCCACGATCCGCCTCATGCCAAACGCTCCTTCCACCGTGCCACCTGCGCGCGCACCTGGTCGGGGGCGGTGCCGCCATAGCTCGTCCTTGACGCCACCGAGTTGTGCACGCCAAGGACATCATAGACCGACGCGGTGATTTCGCCATGCACCGCCTGCATCTCTTCTAGACTGAGATCGGGCAGGTCGCATCCCTTCGCCTCGGCGCGGGCGACAAGGCTTCCCGTCACGTGATGCGCCTCGCGGAACGGCATGTCCAGCACCCGCACCAGCCAGTCGGCGAGGTCCGTGGCGGTAGAAAAGCCCGACCCGGCAGCGGCCTCCAGGTTATCCTTCTGCGCCGCCATGTCGCGCACCATCCCCTCCATCGCCGCGAGCGCCAGCATCAGGTTGTCGGCGGCGTCGAACACCTGTTCCTTGTCCTCCTGCATGTCCTTGGAATAGGCCAAGGGCAGCCCCTTCATCACCATCATCAACGCCACGTTGGCGCCGAAAATCCGCCCCACCTTGGCGCGGAGCAATTCAGCGGCGTCGGGGTTTTTCTTCTGCGGCATGATCGAGGAGCCGGTCGAGAACCGGTCGCTGAGCGCGACAAACCGGAACTGCGCGCTTGACCAGATCACCAGTTCCTCGGCAAAGCGGCTCAGGTGCATGGCGCAGATGCTTGCCACGCCCAGGAACTCCAGCGCGAAATCCCGATCGCTCACAGCGTCGAGCGAGTTGGCGCAGGGACGGTCGAAGCCCAGCTCTTTTGCCGTCATCTGCCGGTCGATCGGAAAGGACGTCCCCGCCAGCGCCGCCGCGCCCAAGGGGCATTCGTTCATCCGCGCACGGGCATCCCGCACGCGACCCAGGTCACGCCCGAACATCTCGACATAGGCCATCATGTGATGGCCCCATGTCACCGGCTGCGCGGTTTGCAGATGGGTAAACCCCGGCATCACCCAGTCAGCCCCCGCCTCGGCCTGTGCGACCAGCGCGCGCATGAGCCGGACCAGCGCGCCATCGGCGGCGTCGAGCTGATCGCGCACCCAGAGGCGGAAATCGGTCGCCACCTGATCGTTGCGGCTGCGCCCCGTGTGCAGCCGCCCGGCGGCAGGGCCAACCAGGTCCTTGAGTCGCGCCTCCACGTTCATGTGGATATCCTCCAGCGCGGTGGAGAAGGTGAAATCCCCGGCCTCGATCTCTGACAAGACCGTGAGGAGCCCTTCCCTCATCGCGCTTGCATCCCTATCACTGACGATACCCGTGGCGGCCAGCATGGCGGCATGGGCACGCGATCCGGCGATGTCCTGCGCCGCGAGCCGCTTGTCGAACGAGATCGAGGCATTAATTGCCTCCATGATCGCGTCCGGCCCGTCGGCAAAGCGGCCGCCCCACATCTGGTTCGAGGTCGTGTCGGTCATTTTTTTCGGCCCTTTGGAGGGAATTATGAAACGTCTTCTCGGGATCGTCCTTTATATGGGCCTCGCGCTCGGTGCAAATGCCGCGATGGCCGATACCGCAGCACTCGAGGCGCTGCGCGAGGGGGACATGAAGAAACTCATGCTCCATTCTGCCCCCAAACCCGCCCCGCAAGTCGAATTCGAGCGCGAAGACGGCTCCTCGGCCACGCTCGCCGATTACCAGGGCCGCCATGTCGTGGTCAATTTCTGGGCCACGTGGTGCGCACCCTGCCGGGTGGAAATGCCGATGCTGTCGAACTTGCAGGCCGAGATGGGCAGCGACGACTTCGAGGTCGTCACCATCGCGACGGGACGCAACCCACCCCCGGCGATGAAGGCGTTCTTCGACGAGATCGGGGTGGACAACCTCCCCCTCCACCGCGACCCCAAGAGCGCGCTTGCGCGTCAAATGGGCATCTTCGGCCTGCCCATCACGGTGATCCTGGATCCGCAGGGCCGTGAGATCGCCCGCCTGCAAGGCGACGCCCATTGGGATTCGAAGAGCGCCAAGGCGATTATCGCGGCGCTGATCGAGGGGGACGGCGGGAGCTGAGGCATCACGGGCGCCTTCACTCACAGGTCACCCGCCCGGTCCCGCTCGCTCAAGCGTCGGGGTCAGGTGCGCCGTCAATCCCGGCCTCGGCGAAACTCGCCATGTCGGAATGGCAGGCCAGCGCCGCCTGTACCACGCCCATGCCCAGCACCGCTCCCGAGCCCTCGCCCAGCCGCAGGCCCAGCGACAGCAGCGGTGCCTTGCCCAGGCGGTCGAGCAATAGCGCGTGGCCCGGCTCGGCGCTGACATGGGCGGCGAGCGCGTGGTCGAGCGCGCCGCGCGCCTCGGTCTCGAGGCAGGCGGCGGCGGCGGTGCAGATGAAACCGTCGAGCAGCACCGGGATACGCAGCGTCCGTGCCCGCGCGATCGCCCCGGCCATCGCCGCCAGTTCCCGCCCCCCGAGCGCGGCCAGCACGGCGAGCCCGCCGCGCATCGGGTTGGCCGCCACTGCACGCGCGACCACGCGCGCCTTATGCGCGAGCCCCGCATCGTCGAGCCCGGTACCGCGCCCCGTCCAATCCGCCGCCGTGCCGCCATAAAGCGCCAGCGCGATGGCGGCGGCGGGGGTGGTGTTGCCGATGCCCATCTCGCCCGCGACAAACAGGTCGGTCAGCGGATCGACAGCGTCCCAGCCCACCGCCAGCGCCGCGACGCACTCGGCCTCGGACATGGCCGGTCCGGTCGCGATATCGCCGGTGGGCCGGTCAAGATCGAGCGCGCGCACGTCGAGCCGCGCACCGACCACCCCGGCCAACTGGTTCACCGCCGCGCCGCCCGCCTCGAAATTGGCGACCATCTGCGCGGTCACCTCGGCCGGAAAGGCCGAGACGCCCTGCGCCACCACCCCGTGATTGCCGGCAAAGACCACCACCTGCGGGCGCTGCACCCGCGCACGCGGATCGCCCCGCCAGCCGCAATACCACGCCGCCAACTCCTCGAGTCGTCCAAGGGCGCCGGGGGGCTTGGTGAGCGTCGCGTCGCGCGCCCGCGCCGCGACGATGGCCTCCGCGTCGGGACCGGGCAGATCGCGTAGCAGGGCGGCAAGGTCTGAGAGCGTGGCGAAGGGGGCGGACATGGCGGCCTCGTTGCAAGTGATCGCGCCCTTCTGTATCGCGAAAGGCGCCCCGACCACAGCCCGAAAAGGCCGCGACCATGTCAGAGACCGACCGCGAGAGTATGCTCCTCCACCCGTCCGATCTCGCACTCTCCGTCGGGCTGCTCACGCGGCTGCCGGTGCCGGCAGGCGACACATCTCGCGGCTCGCGCGCAGCGTGGGCGTGGCCGCTGGCCGGGGCGGTGCTGGGCGGGCTTTCAGCGCTCGCAGGGGGCGCGGCGCTGGCACTGGGCCTGCCCGCGCCGGTGGCAGCGCTGGCGGCACTCGGGGCACTGGTCATGCTGAGCGGCGGGCTGCACGAGGACGGGCTTGCCGATACCGCCGACGGGCTCTGGGGTGGCTGGACACAGCAGAGGCGGCTGGAGATCATGCGCGACAGCCGGATCGGCAGCTACGGGGTGATCGCCCTGGTGCTGAGCCTCGGCCTGCGGGCCGTGACACTGGCGCTAATCTTCGCCGGCGGGGCACTAGCGGCGACCGCAGCGCTGATCGTCGCTGCGATGGTGTCGCGCGCGGCGATGGCTGGAGTGATGGCCACCCTGCCCCACGCCCGCGCGGACGGACTGGCGCAGGCGCAGGGCCGCCCGTCCCGGACCACGGTGCTGCTGGCGGCGGCGATGGCGAGCGTGACGGCGGTGGCTTTCGAGGGCATGGCGGGTGTCGCGGCGGTGGCGGCGGCTGCGCTGGCGGCGCTGGTGGTGGCGCGGCTGGCACGGGCAAGGATCGGCGGGCAGACCGGCGACATCCTTGGCGCGGCGCAACAGATTGCCGAGATCGCCGCGCTCATGTGCCTGCTACCCTAAGATTGCGCACCCCACCATGAAAAAGGCCGCGCCCTCACGGACGCGGCCAATTACCTGATGCGATGCCACTCAGGCGGCGCGCGAGATGAGCACCTCGTCCACCTGGCGAGCGGCCTGCACCTCGTCGCCGCCGGACGCCGCCGCGACCTCGCGGGTCAGCCGCTCGAGCGCAGCCTCGTAGAGCTGGCGCTCGGAATAGCTCTGCTCGCGCTGATCGTCGCTGCGGTGCAGGTCGCGCACGACCTCGGCAATGGCGATGAGATCGCCGGAATTGATCTTCTGCTCATACTCCTGCGCGCGGCGCGACCACATCGCCCGCTTGACCCGCGCCTTGCCCTTGAGCGTGGTCATCGCCTTGGAGATGACATCGGGGCTCGACAGGCTGCGCATCCCGATCTCGGTGGCCTTGTTGGTGGGCACACGCAGCGTCATCTTGTCCTTCTCGAAGGAAATCACGAACAGCTCGAGCGTGAGGCCCGCAACGTCCTGTTCCTCGATCGAGATGATCTGGCCCACGCCGTGCGCGGGGTATACGACGTAGTCATCGGGGCGAAACTCGGTCTTCCTGGCTTTCGACATACGGTTCTTTCCTTGCAGCGCGCCGTCCGACACAGAAAAGGGCACAAGCCGCGACCCTTCCAGGATCGGGTTTATGTGTCCTTTGTCATAGATTTTCCACCCCGGCAGCAGGTGAGGTGGAGCCGGTTTCAAGCACATCTTGTTTTACGAACTCAGAACATAACACAAAAACCGCTCTCATGAAAGAGCGTGCGCCGATTGGCGTGGTTTTGACGTTATTCGTCAAACGCTTGGTGAACATGACGCGACAGTACGGAGGGCACCGCCGCGCATGGCGTTGCGAATCGCCCCGTTCAGCCGCCCTCACCCGGGCTTTCGGAGAAATACTTGTCCAACTTGCCGGTCTCACCGTCGCGCTCCTCGGCCTCGGGCAGCGGGTCTTTCTTGGTGACAATGACCGGCCATTGCTCGGAATACTTGCGGTTGAACTCGACCCACGGCTCCATTTCCGGCTCGGTATCGGGGCGGATCGCGTCGGCGGGGCACTCGGGCTCGCACACACCGCAGTCGATGCATTCATCGGGATGGATCACCAGCATGTTCTCGCCCTCATAGAAACAGTCCACGGGGCAGACCTCGACACAGTCCGTGTATTTGCAGGCGATGCAGTTGTCGGTGACGATATAGGTCATGGGTGTCTCACGTTCTTGCCGGGTGTGCGGCGTTTCGGGTGTGACCTAGTCCAGAGCGCGGGATCATTCAAGCGGGCCGGACCCATCTGGGAAGAGTTTGCGGCGGTCGCGCTTGGTGGGGCGTCCCTTTCCCTCGTAGCGCGGGTTGGGAGGGTCAGCGTCCTTCGGCGCGGGTGGGGTGATGTCCTCGTAGAGCGTGCGCGCCTCGGCGGCGGGGCCGCGGCGCGTGCCGGACGCGATGATGCGCACCACGCGCACCTGCGTGCCCTGCGCAAAGGTGAGCACATCGCCGGGGCCCACCTGCTGTGCAGGCTTGGCGGCGCGGGTGCCGTTGACACGGACATGCCCGCCAGAGACCTGCCCGGCGGCAAGCCCGCGCGTCTTGAAAAAACGCGCATGCCAGAGCCACTTGTCGAGGCGGGACCGGTCGGCGCTTGGGGCCACGCTCAGCTCTTGTCCTTGAGCCCCATCAGAGCCGCGGCAAAGGGGTTGTCGGGGTCGATTCGATCCTTCTTTTCGGGCTTGGCGCTGAAGGACTTTGCGCGCTCGTCGCGCGGTTTTCCCTTGGGACCACCCTTGCCCTTGGGTTTACCCTGCGGCTTGCTACGCGCGCCCTTTGCAGGGCGATTGCCGCGCGGGGCCCAGGTGAAAGTGTAATAGACCTCGATCTCCGGCTCTGCCACCTCGGGCGTTTCGCCCGGGACGACCTCTTCCTCGGGCGTCTCCGCGATCTCGGGGGGGCCTTCGGGCTCAGGCTGCGGCGGTTCGGCGGCAACGGGAGCCTCGCCCTCATCCGCGATCTGCTCGACGGCATCGGCGACGGACTCTGCCGGGGTCTCTTCGGCGGCGATTGCGGCATCGGCGGGGGCCTCGGCCATGGCCTGATCCACCGGCTTGACCTTTTCGCGCTCGCCGCGCTCCGCGCGGTAGCCCAGCCCCTGCATCAGCCCGGCGAATTGCTCCAGCGTCATGCCGGTGATGGACAGCATATCCGCCGTTGCCTCGAACCCGGCGCGCCCATCGGCGCTGCGCAGCATGTCGGCGAGCCGCTCCAGCATGTCGATGCGAATCGCCCGTTCGCCCGCGGCGCGGTAGCCCGCCATCGCGAAATAGCCCTGCGGCGCGGTCGTATCGGCAGGCACCGTCACCAGCCCCGGCGGCGGCGCCTCGGGGAAGGTGTCGAGCCCATTGCTGAGCGACCACAGCACCAGCCGCAGCCGCGTTGGTGCGGGCTTTAGCAGCGCGGGCAGGAACACGGTGAACTGGCCGAAGCGCACCCCGTGCTTGCGCAAGAGCCCGCGCGCCTCCTGGTCGAGCGCCTTGACCTCCTCGGCCACATCGCCGCGCGGAAGCACGCCCATCGCCTCGACCAGCCGGAAGCCGAAGCCGCGCGAAAGGCCCGTGAGAGCCTCGTCGCGACTCATGGCCATCAGCGGCTCGAACAGGGTGGCGACCTTGCGGTCGATGAAATGTTGCAAGCGGCGCTGCACCTTGGCCGCAACCTCTGCACCCGCCTCGTCATCGACGAACGCCACAGCCTGCGGCCTGAGCGGATCGGAGCCGACAGTGAGCTTGCCAACCGCCTCGTTTCCCCACATCAGCCCGCCCTGCTCGGTGAAATCGATCATGGTATCGGGCGCGTTGTAGAACTGGTCCGCCTTGAGGTGGAAATGGGGGGCGAGCGCAGCGAGGCTCGCCTGTTGCAGCGTGCGCGCTTCCTGCCCGGCAGCAGCCTTGTCGCGGATGAAGCGGAACCCTTCGAGCCGCCCTACGAATTCGCCCTCGACGCTGACCGCGCCCTGATCGTTCACTTCGGCCACCATGGCCTCCTTCTGCTTGAGCCGCCGCATCAAAACGGATGTGCGCCGGTCCACGAATCTCTGGGTCAGCGCGCCGTGAAGCGCGTCTGACAGGCGGTCTTCTACCGCGCGTGTCGCCTCGCGCCAATGGGTTTCGTCATCAACCCAGCCCTTGCGCTGCGCCACATAGGTCCAAGTACGGATATGCGCGAGCCGCTTTGACAGCGTGTCGATATCGCCATCGGTGCGGTCGATTCGCCGGATCTGCGTGGCCAGCCAGTCGTCGGGCACGCGGCCAAGCTCGTGCAGGTCGCAAAATATGCGCTCCAGCAGGCTGGCGTGCTCGGTGGCACTGATGCCGCGAAAGTCGGGGATGCGACAGACATCCCACAACAGCCGCACGGCGGGCGCATCGCTGGCGCGGGCACGCACGTCCGGCACCTCCGAAAGCGAGCGGAGGGCGGCAAGATCATCTGCCTCGCGCCCGCGAGAAAGCAGGGTGTGTTCCGGGCGCGCCTCGAGCGAGTCGATAAGAACCTCGGGTGAGCCAAAAGCCAACCGCGCGTTGCGCCATTCGAGACGGCGCACCGGGGCGAAGCGGTGATCGGTGATCGCCTCCGCAAGCGCCGGCTCTAGGTCGGGCGCTTCGCCGGTGACACCGAAGCTGCCGTCGAGCATCCCCCGTCCCGCACGTCCGGCGATCTGGCCAAGCTCGTGAGGGAACAACGCGCGCATCCGCCGCCCGTCGAATTTTGACAGCGCGGAAAAGGCGACGTGGTCAATATCGAGGTTGAGCCCCATGCCGATGGCGTCGGTGGCCACGAGGTAATCCACGTCGCCGTTCTGGTAGAGTTCGACCTGCGCATTGCGGGTGCGGGGGCTGAGCGCGCCCATCACCACCGCCGCACCGCCCTTCTGCCGCCGGATCAACTCGGCGATGGCATAGACGTTTTCCACCGAGAACCCGACGATGGCGCTGCGCGCTGGCAGGCGCGAGACCTTGCGCGGCCCGGTATAGACAAGCTGCGACATACGCGCGCGGCTGAGAAACTCCACCCCCGGCACAAGCTCGGCAATGACGTGGCGCATGGTGTGGCTGCCTAGGAACTGCGTCTCACGCAGGCCACGCATCCTGAGCAGCCGGTCGGTAAAGACGTGGCCGCGCTCGGGATCGGCGCACAGCTGGATCTCGTCCACAGCGACGAAATCGGTCCCCATCCCTTCGGGCATCGCCTCGACCGTGCAAACCCAGTATTGCGCCCGCGGCGGAACGATGCGCTCCTCGCCGGTGACGAGCGCCACCACAGACGGGCCGCGCACCGCCACGATCCGGTCATAGACCTCGCGCGCCAGCAGGCGCAGCGGCAGGCCGATGATGCCGGTGCGGTAGCCCAGCATCCGCTCGATCGCGTAATGGGTCTTTCCGGTATTGGTGGGGCCCAGAACCGCGACGGTTCTCGACTGCTCGGACATGCGCCCCCCGTTCTCTCGCCCTGGATTGCCGTTCAGAGGTCGGTGCCACCCATTTCGCGCGACACCCTTTCCAGCGCCTCGCTTACGGCCTCGTGATGCGGATGTATAGCCTGCGACCGCTCGAAAGCTTCGTGCGCGAGCGCCGCACGCCCGGTCTCCTCGAACACCCGGCCCATGCCGAAGAGCGCGTTGAAGTGGCGCGGCTCGAGCGCGAGCACCTGCGCGAGATCGTTGAGGGCCAGACCATAGTGCTCCTGCCGAAAGAACGCGACCGAGCGCAAGTGCCATGCCTCCGCAAAGCCCGGCGCGTGGTCGATCGCGGCGCTCAAATGCTCGACTGCCATTTCCATGTCGTCGGCCTCGAGCGCGTCCTTGCCGCGCCGCAAGAGCAGGTCCATCGCGGGCGAACCTGATTTAGCCCATTCCAGCTCGATCTCGGAGGCGATGCGGCGCGCCTCTTCGGGCGCGGCACCCTCAAGCTGCGAAAACAGCGTGTCGAGGCGGGTCTCGGCGGCCGTCGCGGGTATGGAAAACATGACCAGCGCAAGCAGTGCCGCAACGGTATGGTTGAGATATCGAAGCCTGTCTCTCATAACGGGGTCAGTGTAGCGCGGAATGCCGGGAGCGAAAGCCCCGTCATCGCAATCGTGAAAGGATGAACCAGATGAGCGACGTGATTGAAGCCGCGGTCAAGGCTCTTAACGAGAAGATGGGCAGCGACGGGTTCGACGGATCGGCCAAGTTCGTGATCGAGGGCGAGGGCAGCATCGTGATGGACAGCGATGGCGCGCGCGCCGCCGATGAGGACACCGACGTGACGCTCAGCGCCGACGCCGACACGTTCGAATCGATCCTCGCAGGCGATCTCGATCCCACCGCCGCGTTCATGTCCGGGCGGCTTTCGGTGGATGGCGACATGGGCATGGCGATGAAGCTCGGCAGCGTCCTCGCCTGATGGAGGTAGCGCCGCTCTTCGCGCAGGTTGCCGACGGCCCCGATAACGGGGCCGCGTGGTGGCTTCAGGCGCGGGATGGCGTGCGCATCCGCGTGGGGCTGTGGCACCGCGAGGCGGCGGCGGGGACGGTTTTGCTGTTTCCGGGGCGCACCGAATATGTCGAGAAATACGGGCGCGCGGCGCAGCACTTCGCATCACGAGGATTAGCCACGCTGGCGGTGGACTGGCGCGGGCAGGGACTGGCGGACCGGCTCACTGGCGATGCGATGGCCGGACACGTGCTGCATTTCTCGGACTACCAGCAAGACGTGGAGGCGATGGTCGGGGCGGCGCGCGCGCTCGACCTGCCGCGCCCCTGGCACCTGCTGGCGCATTCGATGGGTGGGTGCATCGGGCTGCGCGCGGTGATGGATGGGCTGGACGTGCGGAGCGTTGTCTTTTCCGGACCGATGTGGGGGATTCACATGGGTTCTGCGCTGCGCCCCTTCGCGTGGTCGCTGGCCTGGGGGTTGCGGCGGCTTGGTCTTGGCCATGTCTACGCGCCAAGCACCGCGGGCGAGCATTACGTGTTGAGCGAGCCGTTCGAGACCAACAAGCTCACCAATGACCGCGAAATGTGGGATTACATGGCCCGGCAGATCGAGGCGCACCCCGAGCTGGGTATCGGCGGCCCGAGCCTGCGCTGGCTGCACGAGGCGCTGCGTGAAATGCGGACGCTGGCGGCGCGTCCCTCGCCCGCGCTGCCCTGCCTGACGATTGTGGGCAGCGACGAGGAAATCGTGGATGTGGGCCGTATCCACGACCGCATGGCGCGCTGGCCCGGCGGGCGACTGGAGATTGTTCCGGGCGGGCGGCACGAAACGCTGATGGACACGCCCGCCGTGCAGGCGCGGCTGTTCGAGATGATCTGCGACTTTTACGACAGGCCAGGGAACGGCGCAGCGGCGGCGTGAGGCGCAGAAGGCACCACCGTCTGCGAGAAAAGCGCGCGGGGCCTGTTCCTGTCATTCCATACAACGGTCGAGGAGCCGCGCATTGGCACCAAGCTGTGAGGGCCCGCTCAAGGCCAACTTCGCCCACAAGCGCCCTCATGTCCGCCATGTATCCTGCCCGCTACCCCTCGGCCTGCACCGTTACCCGCTGCTCGCCCAGTCCTGTGATGCGCAGCACCATCTCGTCGCCCGCGGACAGGAAGCGCGGCGGCTTGTGGCCCACACCCACGCCCGGCGGCGTGCCGGTGGCGATCACGTCACCGGGCTCGAGCGTCATGATCGCGCTGAGGTAGGACACGATCTCGGCCACGCCGAAGATCATCCGCGACGTGTTGCCGGTCTGCATCCGCTCGCCATTCACCTCGGTGGCAAGATCGAGCCCCTGCACATCGTCCAGTTCGTCGGGGGTGACGAGCCACGGCCCGACTGGCGCGAACGTGTCGCAGCTCTTACCCTTGGTCCACTGCCCCGACCCCTCGAGTTGCAGCGCGCGTTCTGACACGTCATTGACGATGGTGTAGCCCGCGACATGCCCGAGCGCCCGGGCCTGATCCACGTATTTCGCCCGCCGGCCGATGACGATGCCGAGTTCCACCTCCCAATCGGTCTTGGCCGAGCCGCGTGGCATCACCACCGGGTCGTAGGGGCCGCCAAGTGCGGTCAGCGCCTTGAGGAACACCACCGGCTCGGCCGGCGGCTCGGCACCGAGCTCTGCGGCGTGGTCGCTGTAATTTAGCCCGATGCCCACGATCTTGCCGATGCCACTCACCGGCGGCCCCAGTCGGGGCGCGCCCGGCACAAGCGGCAGCGCCTCGGGGTTGAGCCGCGGCAGCGACCCGAGCACCTCGCCCGCGAGATCGGGCACCACGCCCGACAGGTCCCTCAGCCGTCCCTCGGCATCGAGCACGGCGGGGCGCTCCTGACCCCGATCCCCAAAGCGTGCAAACCGCATGTCATCCCTCCTGTTGCGCAGTCGCGTGCAGAATAGACGGCGGGCGGGGCTGTGCAAGGGCATGACACGGCCTATCTTCGCGGCATGGTCTTGCGTGTCACGGCTCAAGGTCTCTATTGCGCGGCGGGCACGGGGCCTGTCTCGCCACCGATCTGGCCGCGCGGGTGATGCGGCGCCGGCTGGTGCAGTACGGCTGAGCGCGCGAAGCGGGGTTGAGCCGCACCGAGGCCCCGCATATGTCTGGGTTCCATCAACAGTCGAGGTTTCCCCCATGCGCACGCTTCCCTTTCCCGTCCACGATGCCAACACCACCGCCGGGGGCAAGGATCTGGGCCGCCTGCCGGAATGGGACCTGAGCGATCTCTATAGCGGCGCGGACGCGCCCGAACTGGCCCGCGATCTCGACTGGCTAGAGACAGAATGCGCAAGCTTCGCCGCCGACTACGAGGGCAAGCTGGCCAACCTCGATGCTGACGGCCTGCTCGAGTGCATCCGCCGCGACGAGGCGATCAGCCGGGTAGCGGGGCGCGTCATGTCCTTCGCCGGGCTGCGCTACTACCAGCAGACGACCGATTCCGCGCGGGCGAAATTCCTCTCCGACTGCCAGGAAAAGATCACCCGCTTCACCACGCCGCTGGTGTTCTTCTCGCTCGAGCTCAACCGGCTCGACGAGGACGCGCTGAAGGCGATGTATGACAAGAACGCCGAGCTTGCACGCTACGCGCCGGTGCTGCGCCGCATCCGCGCGATGAAGCCCTACCAGCTTTCCGACGAGCTGGAGAAATTCCTCCACGACCTGGGCGTGGTGGGCGACGCGTGGGAGCGGCTCTTTGACGAGACCATCGCGGGGCTCACCTTCACCGTCGAGGGCGAGGAAATGGGGATCGAGGCCACGCTCACCCTGCTTACCGATCACGACCGCGCAAAACGCGAGGCGGCGGCGCGTGAACTGGCGCGCGTGCTGGGCGAGAACCTGCGCACCTTCGCCCGCGTCCACAACACCACCACCAAGGAAAAGGAGGTGCTCGACCGCTGGCGCGGGATGCCCACGGCACAGACCGGGCGGCACCTCTCGAACGATGTGGAGCCGGAGGTGGTCGAGGCGCTGCGCGCCGCGGTGGTGGGCGCCTACCCGCGCCTGTCCCACCGCTATTACGAGCTCAAGCGCAAGTGGCTGGGGCTCGATCGGATGCAGGTCTGGGACCGCAACGCGCCGCTGCCGCTCGAAGCGCCGCGCACCATCCCGTGGGACGAGGCGCGCGAGACGGTGACGGCGGCCTATGCAGGGTTCGATCCGCGCATGGCCGAACTGGCAGAGCCGTTCTTCGAGAAGGGCTGGATCGACGCGGGCGTGAAGCCCGGCAAGGCGCCGGGCGCCTTCGCCCACCCCACCGTGACCGACGCGCACCCCTACGTGATGCTCAACTACCTCGGCAAGCCGCGCGACGTGATGACCCTCGCCCATGAGCTGGGCCACGGCGTGCATCAGCGGCTCGCCGCGGAACAGGGCGAGCTTCTGGCCTCGACTCCGCTGACGCTTGCCGAGACGGCCAGCGTCTTCGGCGAGATGCTGACCTTCCGCCGGATGCTCGACGGGGCGCAGACCGACGCCGAGCGCAAGGTGCTGCTCGCGGGTAAGGTCGAGGACATGATCAACACCTTGGTACGCCAGATCGCGTTCTACGATTTCGAGTGCAAGCTGCACGCCGCGCGCCGCGAGGGCGAGCTTACACCCGACGACATCGGCGCGCTGTGGATGAGCGTGCAGGCAGAGAGCCTCGGGCCGGCCTTCGATTTCATGGACGGATACGAGACGTTCTGGGCCTATATCCCGCATTTCGTGCACTCGCCCTTCTACGTCTATGCCTATGCCTTCGGCGACGGGCTGGTGAACGCGCTCTACGCCGTCTACGAGGAAGATCCCGCCGGGTTCGAGGACAGGTATTTCGAGATGCTGCGCGCAGGCGGCTCGAAACACCACAAGGACCTGCTCGCGCCCTTCGGCCTCGATGCCTCGGACCCGGCGTTCTGGAACAAGGGCCTGTCGATGATCGAGGGCATGATCGACGAGTTGGAGTCGATGGAGGGCTGACATGCATACCCGTCGCGGGGATTGTGAAAGCCGCAGAAACCCCGCACAACGCCGCAATGCTGACGCTGGACAATATCCTTACTGATCGCGGTTCCAAATATGCCGTCTCCGGCGCGCCCTGCGCGTCGGAGGAAGAGGCCAAAATCCTCCTCAAAACCCTGAAGAAACAAAAGAAATTCGCCAAGGCAACGCATAATACATGGGGCCTTCTGCTCGGCTCCGGCCCGGTCAAGAATGACGATGGCGAAAGCGGCGCGGGCAACGTGATCCTGCGCATGCTAGAGCGCGATGAAATCCGCGGCCACCTCGTCATCGTGACCCGCTGGTATGGCGGAAAGCATCTGGGCGGTGACCGGTTCCGCCATGTGCAAACGGCGGTTCGCGCCTACCTCGACGCGGCCAATCTCACTTCAACTGGCTGTCCTTCGACCCGCGCCGATTGATGCCGCCGCGGGGCTGGTTCTGCGCCTGCAGATCGGAGGCGCAGTCGATGCACAGCTTGACGCCCGGGATGGCGGTGCGGCGGGCCTCGGGGATCGGCTCGTCGCAATCCGCACAATGGGTCCGGCTCTCGCCCTGCGGCTGCGCCCGGGCCTTGAGCCGCGCCAGCTCATCTGAAATCGAGGCTTCGATCTGTTCACTTACCGCGCCATCGCGCGCCCATCCGCCGGCCATGGCCGTCTCCTTGCTTGCAGTATCCAGTTTAGGCCCGTCCTGCCGTCGGGGTCAAATCGCACTCAGGGTTCCACATATTTGGCGGCGGGCAGAGGCAGCGCCATGTCGCGCAGGAACGCGCTGTTCACGCCCCTCGCCTGCGCGATGATGCCGTTGAGCATGCGAATCGCGGCGGGCGACGTGACCGGCACGAAATGGTTATAGCCCTCGCCATCCGAGAGTTCGGTGACATCCACGACCTGCACATCGCCGCGCTGCACCTTTTCGGCGGCGTCGATCACCCCGAGGCGCGGCTTGCGCCCGGTGACGAGACCCGAGAGCGTGAGCACCCGGTCCGCCTTGGTGATGAAGATGAGAAACGGCTGCGGAAGCTGCCTGATCGCCGCCGCCTGCCGGTCAAAGACATCGGGGTCGATATCGGGCGACATCAACACCACGCCGCTGATCCGGCTCAACACCTGCCGGTCGCCACGCAGGGCGATCTGGCGCAGTGCCTCCATCACCAGTTGCGAGCCCATGGAATGGGCAAGGATAAAGACCTTCTCGCCCGGGCGCGCCGTCAGATCATGCAGCAGCGTCTCGAGATCGTCGCGCGCATAGAGCACGCTGTCGCGGTCGTAGACATAGCCGCGCGGATCGCCCGCCGAGGGCCAGGCAAACAGCAGCCCCGGCATCGGCACGTTGAAATCCGACTGGATCTGCGCCAGCCGGTACATCGCCTCGGACAGGGTGTTGTTGTAGCCATGCACGAAGAGCAGCGTCTCGCGCCCCTCTGTGCGCGCGCGCATGTCGCGGATGAGCGTGCGCGGCCCGTCATGCACCTGCGTCCCGGTGACGACGAAGTCGGTGGCCGCATCGGGTGGCCCCTCCGGCCATTCGATGCGGCCGGTCTCATGGGTCGGCGGGATCGAGATATCGACGCGGAAATAGCGGATTGTCTCGGGCCGTTCCTGCCCGAAGACCGGTCCGGTCCGGTCGAGATCGCGGCCCGTCGCCACGAAGACCGGCTGGATCCGGGCCTGCGGGTGCGGGGCCGCGCGTTCTGCGGTGACGCGGGGCGCGCAGGCGGCCAGCAACACCAAGACCACACCGGCAAGCGCGATACGGGCCAACCGATCAAAATAGGTCGTTGCCGTCCGACGCATCGCAATCATCACTCGCCCTCGTCCAAAGACGACACATAGGTGATGTTGCGCCCCGCGCCAAGAGGATCAGGCCGGGGTCAACATACCCTTTTCCTGCGCGAGGCTGCGCATCCGCTTTTGCAGCTTCTCGAAGGCACGCACCTCGATCTGGCGAATCCGCTCGCGGCTGACATCATATTGCGCGCTGAGATCCTCCAGCGTGATCGTTTCCTCGTTGAGGCGGCGTTGCGTGAGAATGTCGCGCTCGCGCTCGTTGAGGACGTCCATCGCCCGTGCGAGCAGCTCTCGTCGGGCCTGCAATTCATCCTGTTCCTCGTAGGCGCCGGCCTGGTCAGCATCTTCGTCCTCAAGCCAGTCCTGCCATTGCATCGTGCCCTCGCCCTCGGAACCGACGGTGGCGTTGAGCGAGGCGTCTGACCCGGCCATGCGGCGGTTCATCGAGATCACCTCGTCCTCGGTCACACCGAGATCGTGGGCGATCTTCTTGACGGTGTCGGGGCGCAGATCGCCCTCTTCCAGCGCGCCAATACGCGCCTTCGCCTTGCGCAGGTTGAAGAACAGTTTCTTCTGTGCCGAGGTAGTGCCGAGTTTCACCAGGCTCCACGACCGCAGGATGTATTCCTGGATCGAGGCACGGATCCACCACATCGCGTAGGTGGCGAGACGAAAGCCCTTCTCGGGGTCAAAGCGCTTGACCGCCTGCATGAGACCGACATTGGCCTCCGATATCACCTCCGCCTGTGGCAGGCCGTAGCCGCGATAGCCCATCGCGATCTTGGCCGCCAGCCGCAGGTGACTGGTGACCATGCGATGTGCGGCCTCGGTGTCCTGTTCCTCGACCCAGCGCTTGGCCAGCATGTATTCCTCTTCCGGCTCAAGCAGCGGGAACTTGCGAATCTCCTGCATATAGCGATTGAGCCCGCCTTCCGGGGTCGGGGCCGGGAGATTTGCGTAATTGCCCATGCGGGTGTCCCTCCTCATGTATAAGGTGTTAACATTGATCTAGGCTATCGGCCCGCGAGATCAAGTTGATACACACTTCATCTTAACGCATCAGCCGGGGTTTTCCGGCGAAATCCGGCGAATATGTCGACAGATCACGTCATTCTGTCCTGCTATCGTCCGTTCCGCGCAAGCTGTCCAGAAGCGCCGCCATGTCGTCGGGCAGCGGCGAAGAGAAGCGCAGGGCCGCACCGCTGAGGGGGTGGAGAAAGCCAAGGCTGGCCGCGTGCAGGGCCTGCCGGGAGAAGTGGCGCGCCGCCTCGGCGGCGCCCTCGGGCAGGGCGCGCACGGAAAGGCGACGCGCGCCGCCATAGACCGGATCGCCGATCAACCCGAGGCCGACATGGGCCATGTGCACGCGGATCTGGTGTGTACGCCCGGTCTCCAGCCGGCATTCCACCAGTGACGCCGCCGGTGGCCGGCCGAACGACTCGCGCAGCCGCACGCGCGTGACCGCATGGCGCCCGCCGCTGGTCACCACCGCCTGCCGCTGCCGGTCAGTGCGATGGCGGGCAAGCTGGGTGCGGATGACAAGCGTGCCATCGGCCTCGAATCGCACGCCTGCCAACCCCGCGAGACGCGGGTCACCCGGACCGGGGACACCGTGAACCATGGCGAGATAGGCGCGCTCGACCGAGTGGGCGGCAAACTGTGCAGCAAGCCCCTGATGGGCGGCGTCGGTCTTGGCCACAACCAGAAGACCGCTGGTGTCCTTGTCGATGCGGTGCACGATGCCCGGGCGACGGGCGCCGCCGACCCCCGAGAGCCGGTCGCCGCAATGGTGCAGGAGCGCGTTGACCAGCGTGCCCGATGGCGTGCCAGGGGCCGGGTGGACGACAAGCCCCGCAGGCTTGTCGATCACGATGAGGTCGTCATCCTCGAACGCGATGTCGAGCGCGATCGCCTCTGCCTCCATGTGACTCTCGCGCGGCTCGGGCAAGGCGATGTCGATGCGGTCACCTTCGGCCACGCGCGCCTTGGCGTCGTGGACCACGTCACCGTTGACGCGCACCGCGCCCTCTTCGATCAGCCGCATGAGCCGCGTGCGCGAAAGCGCCGCCGCCTCTGGCACATCGCGCGCCAGCGCCTTATCAAGGCGGGGGGGCGGTGCCGCCCCGATGACAAAGCCGAGCAGGTCCTGCGCCATGTCCGAAAGCCCTCAGCCGGTAAGCCCGGCCACGCTGAAATTCCTCGCGCGGCTGGTCACGGTTCTGACCGCCACGATGATCCTCGGGCTTCTAGTGATCGTCGGGCTGCTTGTCACCCGCTTCTGGTCCGAACCCGAACGGCCCGCCCTGCCCCCGCTGCCCGAGGCCATCACCCTGCCCGAGGGCGCGCGCACCACCGCCTTCACGCAAGGTGAGGGCTGGTACGCGGTGGTGACCGATGACGGGCGCATCCTGATTTATGATCGAGAGAACGGCGCGCTGCGGCAGGAGGTGGATATCCGCGACTAGGGTCTTCTTGTCACATTCCGGCAACAGCGCCAGGTAAAGGCACGGGGGATTGGCCTGCCGCGCTTTGCAGATCGCCTACCTTTCGTAGGGTTGCAAGACCTGTTCATCGTTCCGGGAAAGCCAACTTGGTTTCTCATGAAAACGGGGGCTTCACCCCTGTCTCGTGTCTGTGCCAAGCGGGTCAGTGCCGGGATGCATCTGCGGGTCCGGAGGAACAAGCGGCTTGAAAGGTGTGGACGCATGGCGCGGCTGAGCGGCATTTTCATCCTGTGCGGCGTGTGGGCGGCGCTCTATGCGGCATCGTTCCTCGTGCCTTACCACACCGGGCCCACGGGCGACGGCTTCACCCGCGGGCTCAATCGCCTGACCATGTTCTTTCAGTACCAGGTTGCCGCGGGCGCGGTCGCGGTCGTGGTGTGGTGGATGGGCAGCAAGCTCACCATACGCTGGCAGCGATGGCTCGCACGGATGCCTGCACTGCTTGCGTTGACGCTGTTCGTCCTCACCGTGGGCGTCATCGTGTTCGCCAACATGAACAAGCCCGGGCCCACCGAATACGTGCCCGACCCCGACCGCCCGGTGAGCGCCCCGGCACAGCCGGTGCCCCAAACCGATGATTAACCGCAGCGCGGCGCTGCTTTTCACCCTGCCGCCGCTCACCGCCGCGGCGCAGGACTGCTCCGAAACCAGATCGCGGACGGCCGCGATCTTCAAGAGTGTGGCCCTGCGGGGCGATGCGCGCGTAGACCTGCCAGTGGACGAAACGGGATGGCACCTTATGTCAAAGCCGCACGCTCATGGCTGGCATATGCGGCTCCGGGGTGGCCCCGACCCGGGCCGCGCGCGAAATGGCGGGTGTAGCAGGTCTATCGGCTGGTGACGGGAGAATGACCGCGGTGGTACCGCCTCCCTGGCTTGAACAGGGGACCTCTGGATCCACAATCCAGCGCTCTAACCAACTGAGCTAAGGCGGCACTGACGGGGGATTTACCTTTGCCGCCTGCCGATTGCAAGCCTAACGAAAAGCGATTTCCCAGCTTTGTTCGACAAGGTCGCAGCCAAAGGAGCGCACCGGTTTCGAGGCAATGAGGCGCCACCCGTTGCGGGCGTAGAGCGCGCAGGCGGCGCGGTGGCTCTCATGCGTCCAGAGCGCCATGCCGGTATACCCGCGCGCGCGGGCAAAGCCGGTGCAGGTATCCAGAAGCCGCTGCCCGAGCCCCTGCCCGCGAGCCTCGGGCACCAGGAGGAACAGCCGCAGCTTGGCGAGTCCCTCGGACTGGCGCACGCAGAAGATCGAACCAAGCCGCCGATCCCCGACATGAGCGATCCAGCCCGCCTCGCAGCTCGGGTCGTGATCGGCGATAAACGCGTCGAGAATCTCCGCGACCAGCGCGCCAAATGTCTCGTCAAAGCCCTCGTCGCGCGCGTAGAGCGCAGCATGACGCTCGACCAGCCAAGGCGCGTCGTCGGGACGGAAGGGGCGGATTGCGGCCTCGGTCATGCTGGCCATCAAAGCGCGCGCAGACTTGCCAATCAAGCGGGAACAGCGTAGCAGATCGCAAGTTTCAGGAGGCGGTCATGGGCATCAACGACGAACGCGAGATCGAGGCCAATCTCCAGATCGGGCCGACGGATAACGGCATGGTACGGCTGTTCATCGAGTCGCAGGGCATCGAGGTTCCGATGGATTTCGACCCCGACGAGGCCGAGGAAATCGCCGAGGAAATCCGCGCCGCTGCAGCCGCCGCCCGGGTGCGTGGATCATAGCGGCGGATCGGTGAGCCGGTGCAGGCGGCGCGCGGCGTCGCGGGCGATGCGGCGGATGAGTGCAGCGCGTCGCGCGGCCGCAAGCCGCGTCTCCGGGGCCATGCGGATGATATCGGCATCGTAGCCGTCGGCGATGATGAGGCCGGTATCGTCGGGCAGCAGTTCCGTGGGAAACCCCGCATCCACCGCCCAGAAATAACGGTCACACCAGTCGAGATAGCCTGTCCACTTGGCGTCCGAGGCGAAATCGGCGCGGCCCGATTTGCACTCGATCACCCAGATATCGCCCTTCGGGCCCAGCGCCATGACGTCCACGCGCTTGCCGCGCTCGGGCACGAATTCCGTCAGGACGGCGAAATCATGGCTGGCCAGGTGGCGGCAAACGCCACGAGCGAGCGCCTGTCCGGGACGCAGGGACGGATCATGCGGGAATGCCATATCGACATTTTGAACAAATAAGGAACGCACGCAACCCCTTGCCGCGGGGCGTACAAGCGCTTAGCTGTGGGGTGTGGCGGGTGCTGCCCTTCTCGTGAGCGGTTGCATTCCGGTGGCCTTAAGCAATTCCGAGGGAGCTGGCTCTGTCCGGATCGTGGTCCGGTTACCCGGCGCCCACCTGTATACACAGGTCCTCGGGAATGAGAGAACCACACGGCTGCGTGCGGGCCCGTCACACCTCTCTCTCCTTTTCCCGATTCGCAGGCGTGAAACCCAATAAACGCGAAAAGGCCCCCGTGGGGGCCTTTGGTCAGTGCTCCGGCTGGCGCGGCTCAACCCCTTGGTCGAAACGTCCGGCGCGTATCATCGACGCGGGCGGGGATCGTGGCATAGTCGCGGCGCATGACATGCTGCCGCAGCCCGCCGTGGTGATCGTCGTCATCGTCATCCTTCATTCGCATCACCGCGATGGCGAATTGCACCCCGGCAAAGACGATGCCATTTGCCAGCCAGAGGATCAGGACCGCAAGCGGCCCGTCGCTGCTATGGGTGACAAGGTGCCACAGGTTGGCGATATCGAACCACAGCAGGAGCGCGACGAACACGCCCGCGATGCCGAAGCCGATGGCGACCTGCGTGATGTAGAGCTTGATGAGCTTGGGCATGGTCGACCTCCGTTTCTGCTACAACAAAGCTACGCCCTTGCCATAAGATTACAAGGGCCGATCCGGACCTGTCCGGGCCCCGTGCGGGATATCGCCGGTCCAGACCTATGAAAATGCGCGGTTTCGCGGTCGACAGCACCGACCCCGGGCGGATTCGTCGCAGCACGAGTCAGCGGAATTTCAGCGGCAATAGGGTCCACCACGATGCCGAGCCGTGTCGAAATGAAAGTGGTCTTGGTGGAACTGGTCAGATTCCGGACCCAGCACCGTGCCGAACGGGCCGCAGGCCTGCCGATGGACGCGGCGCAGCACCCGGCCCTTTCGCCCCTGTCCCCAATCGTCGCGCACCGAAATCTCGGAACCGTCGCGCAATTGCAGCGCGGCAATGTCAATGGCGCGGCCCTTGCCATGCTCGGAAATCTCTGCACCGCTTTGGCTATTGCGGGTCCGGCAAGCATAATGCGCCGCAACACGCAGACCGGTGAGGCCCCCGCCCATGCGACCAACCTCGGGCCTGGCGCTCTGATCGACCCATGCCCCGAGCGTCCGCGCGGTACGACAATCAAGCGCGGCAGACTGGCTCAGGCGCACACCATGCACTGATTCGAGTCGCACGGCACGCTTCACCCCGCAGCCCGCGATCCGACCGGGCAGGGCGCCCGAGACCGTGCCCACCAGCCCCGGATCGCCACAAAGCCCGCCGCCTCGCGTCACCGCTTCATCCCCGCGCCCGCACCCCGTCGCCAGCACGCTCAGGCACAATACGGCGAGGAAGACCGCGCGGCTCATACCTTCTTCCCCCGTCCAAAATCAGGCGCGTCAACGTCCTGCCCCGCTTCGATGATGCCGCGGCGGATAGCGCGGGTGCGGGTGAAATAAGCGTGCAGGTGATCGCCGTCACCGGTGCGGATGGCGCGCTGAAGCGCAAACAGCTCCTCGGTGAAACGCCCGAGGATTTCCAGCGTCGCCTCGCGATTGTTGAGAAACACGTCGCGCCACATCGTCGGGTCAGACGCCGCGATGCGGGTGAAATCGCGGAAACCGGCGGCGGAATACTTGATGACCTCGCTGTCGGTGACGCGGCGCAGGTCGTCGGCCACGCCCACCATCGTGTAGGCGATGAGATGCGGCGCATGGGAGGTAACGGCTAGGACGAGATCGTGATGCTCGGCATCCATCTCGTCGGTATGGCTGCCCAGCGCCTGCCAGAACCGCTCCAGCCGCTCCACCGCCGCGCGGTCACTGCCCGGCTGCGGTACGATCAGGCACCAGCGGTTGTCGAACAACTCGGCAAAGCCCGAACGGGGGCCGGAATGCTCGGTACCCGCCAAGGGGTGGGCGGGGACGAAGTGCACCCCTTCGGGCAGGTGCGGCGCGACCGCCTCGATCACCGCTTTCTTGACCGATCCCACGTCGCTCAGCGTCGCGCCGGGCTTGAGCACGGGGGCGATCTCCTCGGCCACGGCCCCCATAGCCCCCACCGGGATGCAGAGCACCACCAGGTCGGCCCCGTCGGCGGCCTCGGCGGCGGTCTCGCAGACGCGGTCGCACAGGCCAATCTCGCGCGCGATGGCGCGGGTCTCGGGGCTGCGTGCATGGCCTGTCACCTCCCGCGCGAGCCCGCCGCGACGGATGGCATGAAACATCGACGAGGCGATGAGCCCTAGCCCGATGAGCGCCACGCGATCGTAGATCACGCTCATCTCGCGCCCGCCCGGAACTGCCCAACGGCATGGGCCACGCGGCGGCAGGCGGCCTCGTCGCCCACGGTGATGCGCAACCCTTGGGGAAAACCGTAGCCGCCCACCCGGCGCACAATGATCCCATCGGCACGCAACGCGGCATCACAGGCCGCCGCCTCGTCCTCTGACGCGAACCGCGCCAGCACGAAATTGGCGTGGCTCTCGTCCACCGTCACGCCGCTCTCGCGCAGCGCCTCGGTCAACCATGCGCGATTGCGCACCGTGTCAGTGACCACGCGTGTCAGCCACTCCCGATCCCGCACCGCCGCCTCGGCGGTGACGAGTTGCGTGGGCGAGAGGTTGAAGGGCTGGCGAATACGGTTCAGCACCTCGATCATCGCGGTTTGCGCATAGCCCCAGCCGATCCGCAGCCCGCCCAGGCCATAAGCCTTGGAAAAGGTGCGCGTCATGACGACATTGTCGCGCGCCTCGACCAGCGCGACACCGCCGTCATAGCCTGCGGCAAACTCGGTATAGGCGCCGTCCAGCACCAGAATAGCGCCTTCGGGTATACCGTCCGCCAACCGCACCAACTCTGCCTCGGGCAGGATGGTGCCGGTCGGATTGCCGGGATTTGCGATAAAGACGATCCGCGTCCGCGCCGTGCAGGCATTCAGGATCGCGTCCACATCCACCACGCGCTCCCGCTCGGCCACACAGACCGGCGTGGCGCCAACTGCATGCGCCAGAATGGGATACATGGCAAAGCCATGCTCGGTGTGGATCACCTCGTCGCCCGCTCCGGCATAGGCCTGCGCCACGAATTGCAACACCTCATCCGAACCCACGCCACAGATCACCCGCTCGGGGTCCAGACCGTGCACCTCGGCAATCGCGGCGCGCAACTCGGCATGGTCGGTGCCGGGATAGCGGTGCAGCGTCGCGGCAGAGCGGGCAAAGGCCATCTTGGCCTTGTCCGACGGGCCATAAGGGCTCTCATTGGCCGAGAGTTTCAATATCTCGGATTTGCCCTCGATCACTGCCTCGCCACTCTTGTAGAGCGCGATTTCCATGATGCCCGGCTGCGGCGTGATCCTGGTCATTTCATCCCTCGTGTCTCGCAGGTGGTTCTAGCTTTGGTGCCCCGGCTTGACCAGCAACAAAAGAAAAAGGCCGCGGCGGTTCCCCGTCGCGGCCTCTTCGCATCTGGTCAGAACGCTTAGTTCTGCGCGTAGTATTCGATGACGAGGTTGGGCTCCATCATCACCGGGTAGGGCACATCGCCCAGCGCCGGCGTGCGCACAAAGGTCGCGGTCATCTTGGAATGGTCGGCCTCGATGTAATCGGGCACGTCACGCTCAGCCAGTTGCACGGCCTCGAGCACGGAGACAAGCTGCTTGGACTTCTCGCGCACCTCGATCACGTCGCCTTCCTTCACGCGGTAGGAGGGGATGTTGACGCGCTTGCCGTTCACCAGCACGTGGCCGTGATTGACGAATTGCCGCGCGGCAAAGACGGTGGGCACGAACTTGGCGCGGTAGACCACCGCGTCGAGGCGGCGCTCCAGCAGGCCGATGAGCAGCTCGCCGGTATCGCCCCGGACACGCTCTGCCTCGGCATAGATGCGGCGGAACTGCTTCTCGGTGAGATCGCCGTAATAGCCCTTGAGCTTCTGCTTGGCGCGCAGTTGCAGGCCGAAGTCGGAGATCTTCTGCTTGCGGCGCTGACCGTGCTGACCGGGGCCGTATTCGCGGCGGTTGACCGGCGACTTGGGGCGGCCCCAGATGTTCTCGCCCATGCGGCGGTCGATTTTGTACTTGGCAGACGTGCGTTTGGTCACGGCTGATCTCCTTCTTTTAATGTCGAAGGGCGTTGTCCTCTGGATTGCTCCCGACAGGCATCCCCTTGCGAGGGCCACCAACACCAATGAAGCCGCGCTTATATACCCAGCGCGCGCGCTGTCAACCACCCGCGCGCCCCGGTTTCTTCCTGGTCCAGATACCTGTGCGGGAGCCGCGCGGATGCGCGACGGGGGCAGCGTCCCCTGCCCCGGGTCAGCCCTGATTGGCCAGCGGATCGGGGCCGAAGCGGTTGTCACCCGCCGTACCGCGATGGATGAAGAACGCAAAGATCAGGATCAGCCCCCCGATCACCGGGATCAGAACCAGCAGATACCACCAGCCCGAGCGGTCCACATCATGCAGGCGGCGCACGGCAACGGCGATGCTTGGCAAGAGCACGGCCAGCGAAAAGATCGCGCTGACGATATCGCCGAGGATCAATTGCAGCACGAGGCTCACCACCAGGACGAAAAGCGCGAACCACCAGAATTCGGAGCGTGCAGCGCGTCCGCTGAAATTGGCGTAATTATCGGTGAGAACCGTCCTGACCGCCGTCATGAAATCCATGGTCCGAAACTCCTTGCCTTTGTCACTTGTCCTTTTGACCGATGCGCGGCTCGGTTCCGGTGCGCAGCCGCGCGATGTTGCCGCGGTGCCGCCACAGGATCAGCGCTGCGAGGCAGGTCGCCAGCGCCACCGCCGCGCCGTGGCCCAACACCAGCGCCCAGACCGGAGCCAGCACCGCCGCCACCAGCGCCGCCAACGACGAGATGCGCGCCACCACCGCCGTGGCCAGCCATGTCAGGCACGCCGCGATCCCCACGGGCCACGCGAGCGCCAGCAGCAGGCCAAGGAACGTGGCCACACCCTTGCCCCCGCGAAAGCCCAGCCAGACCGGGTAACAATGCCCGGCAAAGGCCGCTAGCCCCGCGAGCTGCGCCGCGCCCTCGCCCGCAATCGCCCGCGCCAGCAGCACCGCCAGCGCCCCCTTGCCGCCGTCCAGCAGCAGCGTGAGCGCGGCGGCCACCTTGTTGCCCGTGCGCAGCACGTTGGTAGCCCCGATATTGCCCGACCCGATCTCGCGCAGGTTGCCCAGCCCCATCACCCGCGCCAGCACCATGCCGAACGGGATAGAGCCCAGCAGGTAGCCCGCCACGGCCCACAGGATCAGGATGCTGGCGGCGCTCTCGACAGGGGGCATCAGGAAGCCTCGTAAACACAGCAACCGGCGACATAGGTGGCGCTCACCCTACCCTGAAGCCGCGCCCCGTCAAACGGCGTATTCTTGGATTTCGAACGCAGCGCGAACCGATCGAGGATGAACGGCTTGCCAGGGTCGAACAGTACGAGGTCCGCAGGCGCCCCCTGCACAAGCCGCCCGGCAGATAGCCCCAGCCGCTTCGCCGGGTTTAGCGACAGCGCACGAAACAGCGTCGGCAGGTCAAGCGCCTCGGCATGGTAGAGCCTCAGCGCCGCCGGGAGCAGGGTCTCCAGCGCGACCGCCCCGCTCGCCGCCGCCTCGAATGGTTGGCGCTTGCTCTCCTCGTCCTGCGGGGTGTGCATTGAGCTGATGATATCGATCAGCCCTTCGCGCACCGCCTCCGTCACCGCCTGCCGGTCCTCCTCGGACCGGAGCGGCGGCTTGACCTTGAAGAAGGTGCGATAGTCCGACACGTCGAGCTCGTTGAGCGTCAGGTGATGGATGCTCGTGCCCGCCGTGATATCCAGACCGTTACGCTTTGCCCGGTGCAGGGCAGGTAACGCGCGGGCGGTGGTGATCTGGTCAGCGTGATAGCGCGCCTGCGTCATTTCCAGCAGGGCAATGTCGCGATCGAGCCCCATCCGCTCGGCCATCGGCGAGACGGCAGGCAGGCCTCGCAGCGAGGCGAATTTTCCACTCGTGGCCGCCGCCCCCGCGCTCAGCCCGGGATCCTGCGGATGGCCGATCACCAGCGCACCCAGGCTGCGCGCATAGCTCAGCGCCCGGGCCAGCACCTTGGTGTCGCGCACCACGTGGTCGCAATCGGTAAAGGCCACGGCCCCCGCATCCATCAGGAACCCGATCTCGACCATCTCGCGCCCCTCGCGCCCCTTGGTCAGCGCGGCCATCGGCAGCACGTTCACGGGCGCCGCCTCGTTGGCGCGGCGCTCCACGAATTCCAGCACCTCGGGGCTGTCGATGGCAGGCAGCGTGTCGGGCCGCGTGGCCATGGTGGTGACCCCCCCCGCGGCCGCCGACAGCCCGGCGGAGCGATAGCTTTCCTTGTGCCGCTCGCCCGGCTCGCAGACCTTCACACCGATATCGACGATCCCGGGGGCGAGACACTGCCCGCCGCAATCGACCACCGCCTCGGCCTGCGGCCTGTCCTCGCCGCTGCCGCGCCCGGCGATCACACCGCCGTCGATCAGCAGCCAGCCGGGGCCGTCCGTCCCCGCCTCGGGGTCGATCAGGCGGGCGTTTGTAAAGAGTGTGGTGGTCATGCCGTCCCGTCCTTGCCTCTTGTTTCGCTCATCCCGCCACCCATACCATTACCACCGTCAGCGCCGCGATCACCGCCAGCGCCACCATCGCGATCTTGCCGGACATGCGCGGGTCTTTCGGCTCCTGCATCGCTCAACCCTCCCTCAGGCCGGCGGCGGCGCGGATACGGGCCTCGGTCGCCCCACGGTCCGCCTGGTATTTGATCAGGTGCTTGTCGCCCGAGGCCGTCACCACCTGCACCGCGCTGCCCAGCCCCCGCACCGTCCGGATCTCCGCCAGCCGCACCGCCCGCGTGAGCGGCCCGAGAAGCCGCCGGTCGGTCAAGTCCCAGCGCGCCTGCAGCTCGTCGGAGGCCACGTAAAAAGCGCGCACGGCCACCGCCGCAAGCCCGCCCACCGCACCGGTCCAGACATGGGGATTGCCAGCGGCCCAGAGCACCGCCATCCCGAGCGCCATCGCTCCCGCCGCGAGCCACGCGTGATCGCGCCAATAGGTCGCGCGGTCGGGGTGAAAGCTCTCGATCACGCGCTCGCCCTCGGCGAGTGCGGTGGTGGGGGTCATGGAATGGATCGGCCCCTCGCTCATGGCGTTACCACCAGCCAGATCACCAGCGCCACGAGCACCGCCAGCCCAGCAAAGAACACCACCGCCGCAAGCCGTGCCGCGCGGCGCGAATGGCCGGGGCCCGCAGACGGGGCCAGGCTGCCCGCCGCACCGCCCGCGGGCAGCCGCTCGAAACGCACCTCTGGCACATCCTCCTCGAATCGGGACACGAGGCGCAGACCGCGCCCGGGGCGCAGCACCGTCGCGCGACCGCCAAAGGCGCGCGACGGCAGGATCAGCACCCGGCCCGTCAGCCCGTCGATCTGCGGGCGCATTTCCGCGATGTCCGCCTTCGCAATCCCATGGCCCTCGACCAGATATTCGGACAGCGGCATGGCACCGAGATCGCCAAGATCGAACAGCTCGATCTCTTGGCCGTTCAACGCGCCATCGGCCCCCAGCGCGTCCATCACCGCCGCGTCATCGAGCGGCGCGCCCGCGTCCTCCAGCACGGAAAAGACGCGCACCACATGCGCCTCGTACGCGGGGACATGGAGCACGGTGCTCATGCCGCGCGGCGCGCCCGCAGGCCCTGCGCCAGCAGCTCCATCGCCGCCATGCGCACCGCCACACCCATCTCCACCTGGTCCTGTATCACCGAGCGGTTGATGTCGTCGGCGATCTCGCCGTCGATCTCGACCCCCCGGTTCATCGGCCCGGGGTGCATCACGATGGCGTCCGGTTTGGCATAGGCCAGCTTCTCGGCGTCGAGGCCGAAGCGGTGGTAATACTCGCGCTCGCTGGGGATAAATCCGCCATCCATCCGCTCGCGCTGCAACCGCAGCATCATCACCACGTCCACGCCCTCCAGCCCCGCCTTCATGTCGTCGAACACCTCGACCCCGAACTCGGCGATGCCCGCGGGCATGAGCGTCGGCGGGCCGACGAGGCGCACGCGGTTCTCCATCTTGCCCAGCAGCAGGATGTTGGAGCGCGCCACGCGGCTGTGCGCGATGTCTCCGCAAATGGCGATGTTGAGCCGGTGCAGCCGCCCCTTGGCGCGGCGGATGGTGAGCGCGTCCAGCAGCGCCTGCGTCGGATGCTCGTGCCGACCGTCGCCGGCGTTGAGCACGGCACAGCGCACCTTCTGCGCAAGCAGGTCCACCGCGCCGGAATGCGGATGGCGCACCACCAGAAGGTCGGGATGCATGGCGTTGAGGGTGAGCGCGGTGTCGATCAGCGTCTCTCCCTTCTTGAGGCTAGAGGCCTGCATCGCCATGTTCATCACGTCCGCCCCAAGCCGCTTGCCAGCCAGCTCAAAGCTCGCCTGCGTGCGGGTCGATGCCTCAAAGAACATGTTGATCTGCGTCAGCCCGCTCAGCACGTCACGGTGCTTGGCCTCGCTGCGATTGAGCGCCACGTATTCCTCGGCCAGGTCGAGGATTCCGGTGATATCGCCGGGGCTGAGCGGTTCGATCCCGAGAAGATGCGCGTGCGGGTAGGTCATGCCGCCTCCGATGCGGTTTCCCCCGCTTATAGAAAGGCGATGTCGCAGGGGCAAGCCGCGGCACCGGGCTTCATCTTTCCATGAATACTCTCTTCACACGATCGCGGCGCGACGGCCTGCCCTCTTTCCCCTGCCGATGCCGCGCGATAGCGTGTCAGCATGGAATCGCCCCTCACATCCGAGACTGCCCTCGCAAGCCTCGCCTGGCAGATCGAACTTGGCGCGACCGAGGCGATCGGGGATGCGCCGGTCAATCGCTACGACCTGCCGGACAAGACGGCCCAACCGGCGGCAAGGCCCCCGGCACAACCCGCCACCACTCATGAAATCGCGGCACCCGCGACGACCCCGCCCGCGGACGGCGATCCCGTGGCCGACGCGCAGGCCGCAGCCGCCACCGCCACCACGCTCGACGCGCTGCGCGCGGCACTCGGCACCTACCCGCATTGCAACCTGAAGCGCGGCGCGCGCAATCTCGTCTTTGCGGATGGCGACCCGGCGGCGCGGGTGATGATCATCGGCGAGGCACCGGGGCGCGACGAGGACCTGCAGGGTCGCCCCTTCGTGGGTCGCGCCGGCCAGCTTCTCGACCGGATGTTCGCCGCGATCGGGCTGTCACGCGGCGACGCGAACCCCGAGACCGCGCTCTACATCACCAATATCTCGCCCTGGCGTCCGCCGCAGAACCGTGACCCCAGCGCCGAGGAAATCGCCATGCTGCGCCCATTCATGGCGCGGCACGTGGCGCTGGTCGCGCCCGATCTCGTGGTGCTGATGGGCAACGTTAGCTGCGACGCGGGTCTGGGGCGGCGGGGCATCACGCGCCTGCGGGGGCAGTGGGCGCAAGCATACGGCAAGCCCGCCCTGCCGATGTTCCATCCCGCATACCTGTTGCGCAACCCGTCGGCCAAGCGCGAGGCATGGGCCGATCTTCTGGCACTCAAGGCGCGGCTGGAGGGGGGCAGCGCATGATCGTCGAGCCGCTCACGCTGCTGGCCTTCATCCCCGCCGCGCTGGCGCTCAACCTCACGCCGGGGGCGGACATGATGTTCTGCCTCGGGCTCGGCCTGCGGGCGGGCCCGCGCCCGGCCATCGCCGCGAGCGCGGGCATTTCGGCGGGCGGCATGGTGCATGTCACGCTTGCCGGGCTGGGCCTTGCCGCCGCCATCGCAGCGTTTCCGCTGGCGCTCGACGTGATCCGATGGTTGGGCGTGGGCTACCTGCTATGGCTGGCCTGGGGCGCGCTGCGGCAAGGGCCGGTTCGGGCACAAGCCCGTGCGATGGGCGCAGCCCGCGCCTTTCGCGAGGGAATGGTCGTCAACCTTCTCAATCCCAAGGTGATCCTCTTCGTGCTTGCCTTTATCCCGCAATTCGTGGACCCGGCCCACGCGATCCTGCCGCAATTCCTCGTCTACGGCCTCGTTCTGGCGCTGGGCGGCCTCATTATCAACGGCGCGGTCGGGGTCTTCGCCGGGGGGCTCGGCCGCCGTCTCGCGACTTCGCCCCGGCTCGCGCGCGGGGTCGGGCTCGTCTCGGCAGGGATCTTTACCGCCCTCGCTGCCCGCCTCGCCCTCATGCAAAGGAGCTGACGCCCTATGCCGCGTCTCGACGAAACCAAGGAGTTCATCCCGGTGCGCATCGCGCTGCTGACAGTGTCGGACACGCGCGACCTGACGCAGGACCGCTCGGGCGACGTGCTGGCCGAGCGGATCGAGGCGGCGGGCCACGCGCTGGCCGATCGCATGGTGGTGCGCGACGAACGCGACCAGATCGTCGAGCAATTGCGCGAATGGATCGCCAGCGCCGATATCGACGTGGTCATTTCCACCGGCGGCACCGGGCTCACCGGTCGCGATGTCACCGTCGAGGCGCATCGCGACGTCTACGAAAAAGAGATCGACGCATTCGGCACGGTTTTTACCATTGTTTCGATGCAAAAGATCGGCACCTCCGCCGTGCAGAGCCGCGCCACCGGCGGCGTCGCGGGCGGGACCTACCTCTTTGCCCTGCCCGGCAGCCCCGGTGCCTGTCGCGACGCCTGGGACGAAATCCTGTGCCACCAGTTCGATTACCGGCACCTGCCCTGTAATTTCGTGGAAATCATGCCGCGGCTCGACGAACATCAGCGCCGGAAATGAGCACGGCGCGCGTGTAAAGGGCCTCACGGCTTGGCATTTGCCCGGCAATGGCTAGATTCAACACTGTCCGCACGCCAGCCGGACCGGTTGCACGAGGGTGCGCGCCATGCGGTTTCTGCGCCAGGGATTACTGGGCCTCTTCATCCTGTCACTGACGGCGGGACTGCTTGGCTATGCCGGGCAAGTGATCCGGGACGCCGTCGAGGCGCGAATGGCGCATGAAACGAAAGCCCCCGAGAGGCGGGAGCGCGTGTTCGCGGTGCGCACCGTCACGCCCGAATCCGAAACCGTCACACCACAGCTCGCGGCGTTCGGCCGGATCGAGAGCCGCCGCACCCTCGATATCCGGGCGCAGGTCGCCGGTGAAATTGTCGAGCTTGCCGAGGGTTTCGTCGAGGGTGGCACCGTCGAGGCGGGGCAGTTCCTCGTGCGGATCGACCCGGCGCAGGCAGAGGACGCCCGCGAACGCGCGCGGATCGACCTCGCCGATGCCCGCGCCGAGGCGCGTGAGGCCGATCGCGCGCTGATCCTCGCGCGGGACGATCTCGCGGCGCGCGAGGATCAGACGGCACTTCAGTCCCGCGCGCTGGCGCGGCAACGCGACCTCGAATCGCGCGGCGTAGGCACCCTCACCGCGATCGAGAGCGCCGAATACAACGTCATGCAGGCGCGGCAGGCGATACTCGCGAGCCGTCAGGCACTGGCCGTCGCCGAGGCGCGCGTCGATCAGGCCGCGACATCGGTCTCACGCGCCGAACTGGCGCTGACAGAGGCCGGACGGCGGCTGGCCGAGACGCGGATCACCGCCGGGTTCTCTGGACGGCTGAACGAGGTGAGCGCGGTCGAGGGCGGGATCGTCGCGGTGGGCGAACAAATGGCTCGGCTGGTTGACGGGCGCGCGCTCGAGGCGGCATTTCGCGTCTCGACGGCGCAATACACACGGCTTCTGGACGCGGATGGCGCACTGATGCCCCTGCCCGTTACCGCCACGCTCGACAGCGGCGACACTTCGGTCCGCGCGACAGGCCATATCGCGCGCGAGGCCGCCGCCGTCGCCGAAGGCGAAAGCGGTCGCATGATCTTTGCCGCGCTGGGCGGCGCACCAGCGCTCAAACCCGGAGACTTCGTGCACGTCAGCGTCGAGGAACTGCCCCTCGACGGGGTCGTGCGGCTACCGGCATCGGCGCTGGGCGGGGATGGCACGGTACTCGCGGTGGGCGACGGGGATCGGCTCGAGGTGCTGCCGGTCACGCTGTTGCGGCGGCAGGTCAACGACGTGCTGCTCTCGGCCCCCGGCGTGGCCGGGCGCGAGATCGTGACCGAGCGCAGCCCGGCGCTCGGCCCCGGCCTCAAGGTGCGGCGCATCGGCAGGGAAGAGGCGGACACCGTGTCTCTGAGTTCCGAGCGGCGCGCGCGGCTGCGCGCTCAGGTCGAGGCCGACACCGCGCTCCCCGAACACGAACGCCGCCGCCTGCTGGCCGATCTCGCCCGACCGCGCGTGCCCGCGCGCACCGTGGCTCGGATCGAAGCCAGAGTCGGCGGATAACCCCCGTGGGCGGAATCATCCCTTTCTTCACCCGGCACCGAACGGCGGCCAACCTGTTGCTGATCCTGATGGTGGCGCTCGGGCTGATGGCCGCGCCGAACATGCGTGCGCAGTTCTTTCCCGACGTGGTGGTGGACAATGTCTCCGTTACGGTCGCCTGGGAGGGGGCGAGCGCCGAGGACGTGGACGCAGGGATCGTGCAGCTTGTCGAACCCGCGCTGCTGGCGGTCGAGGGGGTAACCGAGGCGCGCGCCACGAGCCGCGAGGGCAGCGCCGCGATGACCCTCGAATTCGAGCCCGGCTGGGACATGGGGCGCGCCGCCAACGAGGTCGAGTCCGCGCTGGGACAGATAACCGACCTGCCCGAGGATGCCGAGGAACCGGTGGTCCGCCGTGGCGCGTGGCGCGACCGCGTGACCGACGTGGTCATCACCGGGCCGGTCGGGGCGGAGCAACTGGCCCGTATCGCCGACGAATTCGTCGCCCGGCTGTTCGCCGCCGGGGTAACACGGGCGACCGTTTCGGGGGTGGCGGTGCCCGAAACGCGGGTCGAGGTGCCCGCGCACGCGCTCGTCGCCCATGACCTGAGCATGGCCGGGATCGCCGCCGCCATCGCCGCGCGCGTCGATGCCGCCCCGGCGGGCGACGTGACCGGGGCCAACGCGCGGCTGCGCACCGGCACCGAGCGACGCAGCCCTACCGAGATCGCCGCCATCCCGCTGCGTCTGCGGCCCGACGGCACGGCGCTGACGATCGGCGACGTGGCGACGGTGCGCGCGGGCGGCAGCGACCGCGGGCTGGCCTATTACGTGGGCGACGCCCCCGCCGTCACCGTCCGGGTGGACCGCCCCGCCGAGGGCGACGCGCTCGACGTGCAGGCAAAGGTGGAACAGATTGCGGGCGAGATGCTGCGCCGCCTGCCCGAGGGCGTAGCGATCGAGCTCGTGCGTACCCGGTCCGAGGCCATTTCAAGCCGCCTGACGATGCTTCTCGACAATGCAGCCACCGGGCTGGCGCTGGTGGTAGGGCTGCTGTTCCTTTTCCTCAACGCGCGCACGGCCTTCTGGGTGGCGGCGGGTATCCCGGTGGCGATGCTGGCGGCGCTGGCGCTGATGTATGCCGCGGGGCTCACGCTCAACATGATCTCGCTTTTCGCGATCATCATCACGCTGGGGATCGTGGTGGACGACGCCATCGTGGTGGGCGAGCACGCCGACGCCCGCCACCGCCGCTATGGCGAACCGCCCCCCATCGCCGCCGAACGCGCCGCCGGGCGCATGGCGCTGCCGGTCTTTTCCGCGACGCTAACGACACTGATCGCGTTCTTCGGGCTCGCGATCATAGGCGGGCGGTTCGGCAACCTCATCTACGACATCCCCTTCACCGTCATCGCCGTGCTGACGGCGAGCCTGCTGGAATGTTTCCTGATCCTGCCCAACCACATGGCCCACGCGCTGGCGCGTTCGGCACGCGAGCGGTGGTACGACATTCCGAGCCGGGTGACGAACCGCGGCTTCACGGCCTTTCGCGACCGTGCCTTCCGGCCACTCGTGGGGCTGGTGATCCGGGCGCGCTACGCGGTGCTGGCGGCGGCGGTGCTGCTGCTGGCCGTGCAGGTCGCGAGCGTGGTGCGCGGCGACGTGACGTGGCGGTTCTTCAACGCGCCCGAGCGCGGCAGCGTTACAGGCAATTTCGCGATGGCGCCGGGTGCCACGCGCGCCGACGCACTGGCGCAAATGCGCGCGCTGCAACAGGCGGTGGAGGATCTGGGCAAAGAATACGCCGCGCGCCACGGGCAGAACCCCGTGCAGCATGTGCTCGCGCAGGTGGGCGACCATGCCGGGCGCGGCATGGCCGGGTCCGAGACGCGCGAGGACGACCTCAAGGGCGGCATTTCCATCGAATTGATCGACGCCGACCTGCGCCCCTATTCCAGCTTCGCTTTCCTTGCGGACCTGCAGGAACGCGCGCCGCGCCTGCCGATGACCGAGGCGCTGAGCTTTCGCGGGTCGCGCTCGGGCCCCGGCGGGGACGCCATCGACATCGCCCTCTACGGGGCCACGGCAGAAACGCTCAAGGTCGCCGCCGAGGCGCTCAAGACGCGCCTGGCACAAGAGCCCGAGGTCTCGGCGCTGGAGGACACGCTGGCCTGGGACAAGGCCGAACTGGTGCTGGAACTGACGCCCCACGGGCAGGCGCTGGGTTTCGACATCGACGCGCTGGGGCGCACGCTGCGCAACAGGGTGAGCGGCATCGAGGCGGCGACATATCCCGACGGGCCGCGCTCTGCCACGGTGCGGGTGGAACTGCCCGAGGCGGACATGTCGGCGGACTTCCTCGACACCACGATGGTGCGCAGCGCCACCGGCCAATACGTGCCGGTGGCCGATATCGTCACAGTCACCACGCGCACCGGCTTTGCCACCGTGCGGCGCGAGAACGGGCTGCGGCTGGTGACGGTTACGGGCGACATCTCCGGCGACGACCCCGCCCGCGCCGCCGAAATCACCCGCGCTCTGGAGACCGAGATCCTGCCGCGCATCGCGGGCGAGCACCGGGTGGAATACCGCATGGGCGGTCTAGCCGAGCAGGAGGACGATTTCCTCGCCGATGCGCGGCTGGGGCTGATGCTGACGCTGCTGGGCATCTACCTCGTGCTGGCGCTGGTGTTTGCAAGCTGGGCGCGGCCGCTTGCGGTGATGGCCGTGATCCCCTTCGGCCTTGTCGGCGCGATCTGGGGGCATGCACATTGGGACGTGCCGCTGTCGATGTTCTCGGTGGTGGGGCTTCTGGGCATGACCGGCATCATCATCAACGACTCCATCGTGCTGGTGACCGCGATCGACGGGCACGCGCGGGGGCGCGGGCTGATCCCCGCCATCATCGAGGGCACGGCGGACCGGCTGCGCGCCGTGGTGCTGACCACGCTCACCACGGTAATGGGGCTCGCGCCGCTGCTGTTCGAGCGCTCGACACAGGCGCAGTTTCTCAAGCCGACGGTCATCACCCTGGTCTATGGCCTCGGCTTCGGCATGGTGCTGGTGTTGATCCTCGTACCCGCACTTCTGGCCATCGGGCGCGACCTGGGGCGGCCTTTCACGGCGCTGGCGCGCGGCTGGCGGGCGCGGCGTGGCGGCCTGGCGGCACTGATGCGGGGCACAGGTGCTGCGCTGGCGGCGTGGTTCGCGGCAACGGTAGGCTGGGTGCTGGCCACCGGCGCACTGCCCGCGCCGCTTGCGGGGCTCGTGCCGCTCGCACCGATGCAGGCGGCGCTGGTGTTGCAGGCGGGCGGGGCGGCAATACTGCTCTCACTGATCTGGATCGGGGCGATGGTGGCGACGTGCAGGCGCCGCCAAAGCGGCTTGCGCCGTCCCTGATCCGGCGCTACGCCTGCGCCATGCGGATCGTGCGCGACCATAGCTTTGCCACCGAGGCCGACCGGGGCGCGTCCGTCGCCATCGGCAATTTCGACGGCGTCCACATCGGTCATCGCCACGTGATCGACATCGCCCGCGACGCAGGCGCGCGGATCGGTGCACCTCTGGGCGTGTTGACCTTCGAGCCGCACCCGCGCGAATTCTTTGCCCCCGACGCCCCCCCCTTCCGGCTGATGAGCGCCGAGGCGCGTACCCACAGGCTGGAAAAAATCGGGGTCGAGCGGCTGTACGAACTGCCCTTCAACGCGGCCCTCGCGGGGCTCAGCCCGCGCGCCTTTGCCAGCGAGGTGCTGGCCGGTGGGCTGGGACTGCGCCACGTGGTGGTCGGCGCGGATTTCTGCTTCGGCAAGGGGCGCGCGGGCGACGCCGCCGACCTGCAGGCTTTCGGTGCGGAAATGGGCTTCGGCGTGACCATCGCCGACCTGCTCGAAGGCTCGGACGGACAAGTATCGTCGACCGCGATCCGGCAGGCACTCTCGGAAGGCCGCCCGCGCGATGCCGCGGAAATGCTGGGCCACTGGCACCGGATCGAAGGGCCGGTGGTGGGCGGCGAGCAGCGCGGACGCACGCTTGGATACCCGACGGCCAACATGTCCATCGCCGGGCTGCACCCGCCGCGCTTCGGCATCTACGCAGTGCTCGTGGACGTCCTCGACGGCCCGCATGCGGGGCAGTATCACGGTGCCGCCTCGCTCGGGCTGCGGCCCATGTTTCAGGGCCGGGTGCCCAATCTCGAAACCTTCCTGTTCGATTTCTCCGGCGACCTCTACGGCGCGCATCTCTCGGTCGGCCTCGTCGACTACCTCCGCCCCGAAGAGACATTCGACGGCCTCGACGCCTTCATCGCGCAGATGGATGCCGATTGTGCCCGCGCCCGCGACATCCTGGCCGCGACATGAGTGACGCCGACGATCCCATCGACCGCAGCGGCCTGCGCCCCCGCTTCTGGGAGACAACACCCCTCGACCGCATGACGCAGGCGGAATGGGAGGCGCTCTGCGACGGCTGTGGCAAGTGCTGCCTCAACAAGCTGGAGGATGACGAGACCGGCGAGGTGGCGCTGACCCGCGTCGCCTGCCGGCTCTTCGACGACACCACCTGCCGCTGCGCGCAATATCCGATCCGGCATCAATTCGTGCCGGAATGTATCTCGCTCAAGCCCCACACGATCGAGCGCCATGCCTACTGGCTGCCCGAAACCTGTGCGTACAAGCTGCTCCACGAGGGCAGGCCGCTCTTCGACTGGCACCCGCTCATCTCGGGCACGCCCGAGAGCGTGCACGCGGCGGGCGTCTCGGTTCAGCACAGGACCTTGCCGGAATTCGACGTGCCGGAAGAGGAGTGGGAAGATCACATCATAGAGGAGCCCACCTGATGCACTTCGCCTCCGACAATGCCGGTCCCGCCCTGCCACAGGTGATGGAGGCGATGATCGCCGCCAACGCGGGGCACGCCCCCTCCTACGGCGCCGAGGCGCTGATGGAAGAGGTCCGCGACCGGCTGCGCGACCTGTTCGAAGCCCCGCAGGCGAGCGTCTACCTCGTGGCCACCGGCACGGCGGCCAACGCGCTGGCGCTCGCCACCCTGTCGGAGCCGTGGCAGACCGTGTTCTGCACGCCGCTCGCGCATGTCCACACCGACGAATGCAACGCACCCGAGTTCTTTACCGGCGGCGCCAAGCTCAGCCTCGTGGGCACGGGCGACAAGATGACGCCGGATGAACTGGAGCGCGCCATCGGCGGCTGGCTCGCGGGCGACGTCCACAACCCGCAGCACGGACCGGTGTCGCTGACGCAGGCCACCGAACGCGGCCGCATCTATACCTGCGAGGAAATCGCCGCGCTCTGCGGCGTGGCGCGCGATCACGGCCTGCCCACCTACATGGACGGCGCGCGCTTTGCCAACGCGGCGGCGGCGCTCGGCTGCACCCCTGCCGAGATGACGTGGCGTGCGGGCATCGACGCCGTCAGCTTCGGCGGCACCAAGAACGGATGTCTCGGCGTCGAGGCGGTGATCTTCTTCAACCCCGAGAACGCCTGGGAATTCGAGCTGCGGCGCAAGCGCTCGGCGCATCTCTTCTCCAAGCACCGGTATCTCTCGGCGCAGATGCTGGGCTATGTCACGGCGGATGCTTGGCGCGACGCAGCGCAGATCGCCAATGCCCACGCCGCCAGGCTGGCCGAGGGCCTGCGGACCGTGCCGGGGGCCGAGATGGTGCACAACCGCGAGGTCAACATGATCTTCGCCCGGCTGCCGCGGGCCACCCACCGGCGGCTCAGGGCGGCGGGCGCGGCCTACGCGCTCTACGAGGGGCCGCTGGACGCAGGCCCGGACGAAGAGCCGCTGATGGCCCGATTCGTCTGCGACTGGTCGGTGGGCGAGGACGAGATCGACCGGTTTCTGGAGATGGCGGCGGGGTAGTTGCCTCTGGGCCCTCGGTAGCTCGGACGAAGGTCTGAGGGGCGGGTATGCGGACTCAGCCGCCGTTGGGCTGCTAAGCTAGCTCACCGTAGACAGGAAGTAATGGCCAATGATCTACGCGCCTGCCAGGCTCATAGTCAAAGAGAAGGGAAACAGTGCGGATGCTGGGGTGGGTCTTGATGCTTACATCTTCGAGCCACGATCGCGCTTCGGTCGAAGTTAGCCAAGTCTCAGCTGTGTGAATGAGTAGTACATCAATTTCTAGCTCAGCCTTCTTGTACTTTTCTCCTTTCTTGAAGATCAGCTCGTGCAACTTCGAGATTAACCGTTCTCGCGACCATTGCATATCCAAGAACAACTGCCCCGCGAATGGCATTTCATCCTTTGTGGCCCTTCTTTTGTGTTCTTGCTCAACGAGTTGCACGAGTTCAACCGTGAACCGTTGACCTCTGATCGAAACGAAGAAATCAGGCGGATCATTCGGGTTGGGCTGTGGCGTATCCATTTCAATGCCAAACTCCGCTTCGATAGACGCACGCCATTCTTCGATGGTCCTTTTTTCCACAATGCGCTTGTCGTCGCTGTTATCGTAATTGAATACACCAGCGTAGCCATGACCCTTGTTCATAATCCGAACATAGCGTTCCAAATCATCGTTCTTGTCGTCTTCTGTCATGATAGCCTTCCGCGACAGTAAAGTGTCTGAATATACGGGTTCAGCACTCCATCGCAAAGGCAGCAGTGTCACTCTGGGCCCCATCCCTCATTCCACCGTTACCCTCAAGGCGGCCGACGCCGTGCCCGATACCCTGCGTCCATCCAATGTCCCCATGCCACGCGGCGACCGCCACGCCCTCAGCCCGCGTAATCCGAATCGCTGACATGGTCGAGCCAGTCCGCCGTGCGCCCGTCCACCGATTCCTGGATGGCAAGGTGACACATCACGCGGTCCGGTGCCGCACCGTGCCAATGCTCCTCGCCGGGTGGAATCCAGACCGTGTCGCCTTCGCGGATCACCTCCACCGCGCCGCCGCGGGTGGCGACGCGGCCCACGCCCGACAGCACATGCAACGTCTGCCCGCGCGGATGCGTGTGCCACGCGGTGCGCGCGCCGGGCGCGAAGGTGACGCGCAGCGCGCGGACATCGGTCCCGGCCCCCTCGCCGATCACCGGCTCGTGCCAGACCGTGCCGGTGAAATACTCGGGATCGGCGGGACGGCTCGCGCGTGTATCTGTCCTGATGATTTCCATTGGCCACTCCCTTGTTTCGCTCCCGATCCTACGCCGCGCACCGCATGATGCAACGCCGCTTTTTCCCCGGCGACTCTCTTGACGGCCCGTGGCTTTGCGCTTAAGCACCGTTCACGGAATTCGGGGCGCTGCCTGTGGCGGTGCCCGTTTGTATTGAGACAGGGCCTCGATGCCCTCACCCAGAGACGAGGATGACCCCATGTCGCGCCGCTGCGAACTGACCGGAAAAGGCCCGATGGTCGGCAACAACTCGAGCCACGCCAACAACAAGACCAAGCGCCGGTACCTGCCGAACCTCAACGACGTGACGCTGCAATCGCAGACGCTGAACCGCGGCATCAAGCTGCGCATCTCGGCACACGCCCTGCGCAGCGTCGATCATCGCGGAGGGCTCGACGCCTTTCTCGCCAAGGCCAAGGACGAAGAGCTTTCGGCCGCCGCGCTGAAGGTCAAGAAAGAGATCGCCCGCGCACAGGCCGCCACCGCCTGAGCCCGGCCCGATCCGACAGACCAGCCCCGTCGCGCCGCGGCGGGGCTGTTTCGTTTTGTCGCTTGCCGCGCGCGCCCGGACCCGCCTATACCTTCGGGCGATGACAGCCTCGCGCGGCATAACCACTCTCGGGCTCTGCCTGTTTCTGGCGCTGACCAGCGTCACCCTCGCGGTGGCGCGCGGCGCGCCGGGGCCGGTGGGGGTGATGGTGATCTGCACCGGCGAGGGGATGCAACGACTGGCCGTCGATGCCGACGGACAGCCGGTGGCGCCACCGCATATCTGCCCCGACTGCCTGCTCGCCTTCCACGCCAGCCCGCTGCGCGATCCCCTGCCCGCCCCGCGCGCCGCCTGCACAACCGCGCGCACGCCCTTCGCCGAGGCGAGCCACGCCGCCGCGCCCGCGCGCCCGGCGATGCTGGCGCGCGCGCCGCCGCTCCGGGTCTGAGTTCACACTTTCCCGCAACCAGACCCACAGGAGCGACGCCATGTCCCTCAGATCCACCGCCTTCACGGCGCTTGCCGCCCTCACCCTCGCCGCGCCCGCCATGGCGCAGGAAATCCACGTGCTCGACCCCTACGCCCGCAGCGCCAGCCCGATGGCCCGGACCGGTGCGGCCTTCATGCTGATCGAGAATATCGGCGACGCGGATGATCGGCTGATCGGCGTCACTTCTCCCGCCGCCAAGCTGGCGCAGCTTCACACCCATCGCGAAAAAGACGGCGTGATGAAGATGGTCCATGTCGAGGAGGGCTTTGCCATCCCGGCGGGCGAGACCATTTTCCTCCAGCGCGGCGGCAACCACGTCATGCTCATGGGCCTGGCCGAGCCGTTCGAGCAGGGCAAGACCATCTCGCTCACCCTCGTCTTTGAGAAATCCGGCGAGATAGAGATCGAGGTGCCGGTCGATCTCGCGCGCAAGGCCGGGCAAGGTCACGGCGACTGAACGCCCGCCTCTCCGATAAGGCCCGCCACCCACTCGGGCACGACACGCGAGGCGCGGCCCTGCCGCGCCTCGTGGAAATCGCTTGCCACCGCAGACGCCTCCAGATTGATCTCGACGCAATGCGCGCCCGCGCCTGCCGCCTCCTGCGCAAATCCAGCCGCAGGCCAGACCTGCCCCGATGTGCCGATGGCCGCAAATAGGTCGGCACCGGCCAGATGGTCCAGAATCTCCTCCATCCGGTAGGGCATCTCGCCGAACCAGACCACGTCGGGGCGGCAGGCGCACGCACCGCAGGCCGGGCAGGCATCGGCGCGTGACATCTCCGGTGGCGCGTCCCACCGGTGGCCACAAGCGGCACAGAGCGCGCGCCCCAACTCTCCGTGCATGTGGATCACTCCCCGGCTCCCCGCCGCCTCGTGAAGGGCGTCCACGTTCTGCGTGACGATGACCACCTCGCCGGGGTGCGACGCCTGCAGCCGCGCAAGCGCCGCGTGCGCGGCATTGGGCCGGACGCCGGCGGCCTGCGCACGGCGGGCGTTGTAGAAACGGTGCACGCGGCCCGCGTCGCGGATAAATGCCTCGGGCGTGGCCACGTCCTCGATCCGGTGCTTGGCCCACAGGCCGCCCGCGTCGCGAAAGGTCGCGAGCCCGCTTTCCGCGGAAATCCCCGCGCCGGTGAGAATGACGATCTTTTCCATCGCGACCTCCCCGTCTATATCTGCCGGATCGGAGGCCCCATGACCACCCGGATTCTCTTTGTCTGCCTTGGCAATATCTGCCGCTCACCCGCCGCCGAGGGCGCGGTTCGCGCGCTGTTGCCGGGCGCCCAAACCGACAGCGCGGGCACGAGCGATTGGCATGTGGGCGAGCCGCCCTATGGCCCGATGCAGCACGCGGCACAGGCACGCGGCCTCGACATCTCGGACCTGCGCGCGCGGCAATTCGAGGCGGCAGATTTCGAGCGCTTCGACCTGATCGTCGCGATGGACGACAAGAATCGCCGCGCGATCGAGGCGCTGCGGCCAGCGCACTGCGCCACGCCGGTCACCCTGCTCACCGATTACGCGCCCGAGGCGCGTGCCGATCACGTCCCCGACCCCTATTACACGCGCGATTTCGACGGTGTGCTCGACCTGATCGAGAGCTGCGCGCGGGGTCTCGCCGCGCGGCTCTGATCCGCGCGCCCGTTCGGAAAGTCCGAAACCGGCTTTCACGTGCTGGAAAAACCCCGTCACATCCCCGGCAAATCGCTTGCCCGTCACGGCGCCGCGCCCCATTCCAAGAGGGGAAGGAGACCCGCACCATGCCGCTGACATACCTCAAGACCGCCCACGCAGAGCTGCCACAGGCCGCTGCCGATATCGCCGACACGGTGCAGGTCATGCTCGCGCGGCTGCGGGCGGGCGGCGCGCAGGTGGCGCTGGAATACGCTCGCGACCTCGATGGCTGGGACGGGCCGGTGACGCTCGGCGAGGCCGAGATCGCAGCCGCCTCAGGCCGCGTGCCGCAGGCGCTCAAGGACGATATCGCCTGGGCGCATCATAACATCTCGCGCTTTGCCGCCGCCCAGCGCGCCACCGCGCAGGACATGGAAATCGAGCTGCGCCCCGGCCTGATCGCCGGGCAGAAGCAGATCCCGGTGCGTGCGGCAGGATGTTACGTCCCCGGCGGGCGCTACAGCCACATCGCCTCAGCGCTAATGTCCATCGCCACCGCGCGAGAGGCCGGCGTGGGCGACATCACCGCCTGCTCGCCGCCCTCCGGGCCGGGCGGCATCCCCGATGCGCTGGTGCACACGATGCATCTGGCCGGGGCCACGCGCATCCTGTGCCTTGGTGGGGTGCAGGGCGTCGCGGCGATGGCCTTCGGCCTGTTCGGTGCCCCGGCGGCGGATATCCTCGTCGGTCCCGGCAACGCCTACGTGGCCGAGGCCAAGCGCCAGCTTTTCGGCCCCGTCGGCATCGACATGTTCGCAGGCCCCACCGACAGCCTCGTGCTCGCCGATGACAGCACCGATCCCGAGACCGTCGCCGCCGACCTCGTGGGACAGGCCGAGCACGGCGCCACCTCGCCGGTGTGGCTCGCGACCACCTCGCGCGCGCTGGCCGAGACGGTCATGGCGCGCGTGCCCGCGCTCATCGCCGCCCTGCCCGAACCAAACCGTACCGCCGCCGCGACCGCGTGGCGCGACCTGGGCGAGGTGGTGCTATGCGACAGCGCCGAGGAAATGGCCGCCCATGCCGACGACCGCGCGCCCGAGCACCTGCATGTGCAGGCCCGCGATCTCGACTGGTGGTTGGGTCGGCTCACCGCCTATGGCTCGCTGTTTCTGGGCGAACGAACGACCGTGGCCTTCGGCGACAAGGCGGCGGGGCCCAACCATGTCTTGCCCACCTCCGGGGCCGCGCGCTACACGGGGGGGCTGTCGGTGCACAAGTTCCTCAAGACGGTTACCTGGCAAAGGGTCGAACGCCAGGCGCTCGGCGATCTGGCCGGGGTGACGGCGCGGCTCAGCCGGGCGGAGGGGATGGAGGGGCACGCGCGCAGCGCCGATATCCGCATGGGCGCGGAGGACCGTGCCCTCACCTCGACGGGGTAGAGCGACCGATGAAAACCGTGGGCATTCTCGGGGGGATGGGGCCAGAGGCCACCATCCTCCTGATGCAAAAGGTGATGGCGGCAGTGCCCGCGCGCGACGATTCCGACCACGTGCCACTCCTCGTGCACCAGAACCCGCAGGTGCCCAGCCGCATCAAGGCGCTGATCGAGGGCACCGGAGAAGACCCCGGCCCCACCCTCGCGCGCATGGCCCGCGACCTCGAGGCAGGCGGCGCGCAGGCGCTCGCCATGCCGTGCAACACCGCGCATCACTACGCCCCGGCGGTTCGCGAGGCGACGGCGCTGCCGTTTCTCGACATGCTGGATCTGACCGCCGCGCATCTGGCAAGGGCGGGCGCGCGGCGCATCGGCATGCTCGCCTCGCCCGCAACCCGGCTCGCGGGAGTGTTCGACGCGCCCTTCGCCGCTCATGGCCTCACACCTGTCTTTCTCGAGGACGACGCGGCCCTCCTGTCGGTCATCCGCGCGGTCAAGGCGGGCGAAGCGCTTTCCGCGCTCCGTCCCCGCCTGCGCACCGAGGCCGAGGCCCTCATCGCGCAAGGAGCCGACCACCTGCTGATCGCCTGCACCGAACTCTCGCTGATGTCCGATGCATTACCGACGCAATACCGACAACATACCGACAGCCTCGATTGCCTGACCGCCGCCATCGTGGACTTCGCCCGCGCCTGATCCCGATCGTTCAAGTCCGTCACGGGAAATGGTACGCGCAAGGCCCTGGGCCCGGTCATGGACGCAGCGCATCAATGGGGCGGGACACATAGGCCCGACCTGACATAAGACAGGAGCATGGTGCTCCCGCGGCGTGGGGCGAGAGTGATGAGGGCTTGACTTGCGCGCCCCTCGGCGGGACCAGTTACCTTTCTGGATCAAATCGACGGAAATGCCATGCAGGTCTTGTTGAGAGAGGCGATAGGGATCGCACAGGGCGACGAGTCCCTCTTTTCCGATTTCGCGGATGGCGGCGAGATGTGGACCGCCGAGGGCACGCGCGAACGGCGCAAGCGGGTGGTCTTCGACCCGCCCTTCCGGGCCGCGCCGAGCGTCCACGTCGGCCTGTCGCTGTGGGATACCGATTGCAGGACCAACGCCCGCATGGAGGTGAGCGCCGACAACATTGCCGCGGGCGGGTTCGACATCGTCTTTCGAACCTGGGGCGACACGCGCATCGCCCGCGTGCGGGTACGCTGGATTGCCATCGGTGCGGCACATCACGAGGATGACTGGCGCGATCTCGAATGACCGCCGCGCTCAGGAGCGTCGCAAAAGACTGAGAAGCTGTTGCGAGGGCAGACCATCCGCCTCGGCCCCGACCGATCGCTGGAACGCCCGGATTGCAGCCACCGTATTGGGCCCCACGATCCCGTCGATCTTCTCCACCGCGAATCCCTTGCGCTTCAATCGGCGCTGCATTTCCTTGCGCTCGTCGAAGCTCAGCGGGTCATAGCCGCGCGGCCAACTCGCCTGGATGGGCGGGCCGCCCGCGATCCGGTCGGCAAGATGTCCCACCCCGAGCGCATAGGCATCGGCGTTGTTGTAGCGCTTGATGACGTCGAAATTGGCGAACACCATGAACGACGCCCCCGCCGGACCCGCCGGTTGCAGGATGCGCGCCGAGCCGTAATCGCGCACCGCGCGCCCGTCTGTCCCCACCACGCCGCGCGACGCCCAGTCCGAAGGCATCCGGCTGGTGTTGCCAAAGGACGCCCCGCGCGGCACGCGTACCTCCACACCCCAAGGCATCCCCTTGCGCCAGCCGAACCGCTTGAGATACGCCGCCGTCGAGGCCAGCGCATCGGTGGGATCGTCTGACCACACGTCGCGCCGACCGTCACCGGTGAAATCTACCGCATAGGCAAGATAGGAGGTCGGGATGAACTGCGTGTGCCCCATCGCGCCCGCCCAAGAGCCCTTCATATCGCGCGGGTTCACGTCGCCCGATTGCAGGATCTGCATCGCGGCAATCAACTGTTTCTCGAAGAATGCGCCGCGCCGCCCGTCATAGGCCAGAGTCGCCAGCGATTGCACCAGCGGCAGATCACCGAGCCGCGTGCCATAGGTGCTCTCCATACCCCAGACCGCCGTGACAATCTCCTTTTCCACGCCGTAATGCGCCTCAATCCGATTCAGCACGCGGCGATGGCGGCGCAGCGCGGCCCGCCCGTCCTCGACCCGTTTCGGCGAGGTCGCCGCGTCGAGATAATCCCATATCTCGCGCTTGAACTCGGATTGGTTGCGGTCCTTTGCCACCACCTCCGGGTCATAGCGCACGCCCTGAAAGGCGCGGTCGAACACGTCGCCACGGATACCCGCCGAGGCCGCTCGCGCCCGGAACCCGGCGATCCAGCGGTCAAAGCCCGTATTGCCGCTTGCCAGTGCGACGCGGGCACCGTCAGCCACATCGGGCCGGGCGCGCGGGCGCAGGCTGCGCACCGGCACGTCCACCGAGATCACCACCGCCGCACTCACCGCGCCGGACCCCGGCCGCAATTGCGGGCGCGGGGATTCCGTCACCGACGCCGCGACTGCCCCCCCGAAAAGGAGCGCCAACCCCGTTACCAACACCAGTCCTGCCCGCATCGCCTGTCTCCGCCTGCCCGGATTATTGGTCGATCATAGCGCGATTGTTTCCGTTCCGAAAGCGATCCCGGCGGTGCCGCGCGGGTGGCCGCCGATCTCAGCCGCGCTTGCGCTCCGCCTTGCGCTTTAGCTTGGCCGACTTGCGCCGCGCCGCGCCGATCTTGCGGCGCGGGGGCTTGCCACGCGCTGTGCCCTCACCCTTGGGCACCTGTGACCCCTCGATATCGAGGAGATCAAAAGCCAGCCCGCCCGAGACCGGCGCCGCCTCGGCAAGGCGCACGGTGACCCGCTGCCCCAGTGCGATAATGCGCCCGGTATCGGCCCCCATCAGGGTGCCGCGCTCGGGGTCGAAATGAAAATATTCGCGGCCCAGTGCGCGCATCGGGACGAGCCCGTCCGCTCCGGTCTCGTCCAGCTTCACGAACACGCCGAATCGGGCGATGCCGCTGATCTTGCCAGTGAATTCCTCGCCCAAACGCTCGGAGAGAAAGGCGGCGAGGTAGCGATCATTGGTGTCACGCTCCGCCACCATCGAGCGGCGCTCCGTATCCGAGATATGCTGTGCGGTGGCGTCGAGTCCTTCGATCTCGGGGCCGCTCAGCCCGTCCTTGCCCCAGCCATGCGCCGAGATGAGCGCGCGATGCACGATCAGGTCGGCATAGCGCCGGATGGGTGAGGTAAAATGCGCATAGGCCCGCAGCGATAGCCCGAAATGCCCGAAATTCTGCGGCGCGTAATAGGCTTGCGTCATGGCGCGCAGGGTGGACATGTTGATGACCTCGGCATGGTCCGTATCGCGCGCGGCGTGCAGGAGCGCGTTGAGATGCGCGGTACGCAGCACCTGCCCCTTGGCCAGCACCAGCCCCGCAGTCTCGGCCACCTCGCGCAGCGTGTCGAGCTTTTCAGCCGGTGGCTCCTCGTGGACGCGGAACAAGAGCGGGCTCTTGCGGGTGGTCAGCGCCTCGGCGGCGGCGACATTGGCGAGCACCATGCACTCCTCAATGAGCCGGTGCGCCTCGAGCCGTTCGGCGAAACGCACCGAAGTGACCTTGCCCTCGTCGCTCAGCTCGACCTTGCGCTCAGGCAGATCGAGGTCGAGCGGCTGCCGCCGGTGGCGCGCCTTGGCGAGCGCGGCGTGGGCGGCGTAGAGCGGGCGGATCACGTCCTCCAGCAGGGGTTCAGTCTTGTCATCGGGCGCGCCGTCCATCGCCGCCTGCACTTGGGCATAGGAGAGTGACGCCGCAGAGCACATCAGTCCGCGCACGAAGCGATGGCCGATCTTTTCGCCTGCTGCGTCGATCTGCATCCGCACGGCGATGCAGGGGCGCGGGACACCCTCGTGCAGGCTGCACAGGTCCGCGGAGAGGCGGTCCGGCAGCATGGGCACCACCCGATCGGGGAAGTAGCTGGAATTGCCTCGTTTTTTCGCCTCGTTGTCGAGCGCGGAGCCGGGGCGCACGTAGTGGGCGACATCGGCGATGGCGACCCAGATGACGTGGCCGTCGGGGTTTTTCGGGTCATCATCGGCATGGGCGTGGACGGCGTCGTCATGGTCGCGCGCGTCCGACGGATCGATGGTGATGAGCGGCAGGTCGCGCAGATCCGTGCGGCCCTTGAGGCCGGCGGGTTTCATCGCATCGGCCTCGGCGATCACCTCGTCGGGAAATTCGTCCGGGATGCCGTGCTGATGGATGGCGATCAGCGACACGGCCTTGGGTGCCGAGGGATCGCCCAGCCGGTCGAGCACCCGCGCGCGCGGCAATCCCATGCGCCCCGGCGGCCCGGCCTGCTCGGCCTCGACCAGCTCGCCATCCTGCGCGCCGCCGGTGGCGTCGCGTGCGACGAGCCATTCCTTTCCCACGCCCTTGTCGATGGGAACGATCCGGCCGCCCTCTTCGCTCTTGCGAAAAATCCCAAGTACTTTCCGTGGGTTGGCCCCGATACGGCGGATGAGGCGGGCCTCGTAATGGTGCGCTTCGGCGCGCACGTCATGCACGCGGGCGAGAATGCGGTCGCCCTCGCCCAGCGCCGGGTCGGCGGCGCGGGGCAGCACCAGCACCACCGGCTCCACCCCCTCGCCGTGCCATTCCAGTGGCCGGGCGAGCAGTTCGCCATCGGGCGTCAGCGCATTGATTTGCAGCACCGTGACGGGCGGCAGGCGCTCGGGGTCGCGGTAGGTCTTCTTGCGTTTTTCCAAGTGTCCTTCGGCCTCTAGCTCGCGCAGGACGCGCTTGAGGTCGATCCGCGCAGCCCCCTTGATACCAAAGGCCTTGGCGATATCGCGCTTGGAGGTGAGGGTCGGGTTGTCGGAAATCCATTGCAGGATTTCCGCCTTGGAGGGCAGTTGGCTCATGGCCTGCACGTAGCACGGCGCGCCGGGCGCGTCATCCGCGAAAAGCGGCTGAAACCGTGTCGGTATTCTGTCGGTATTTCGTCGGTATCGCGTCGGCCTCATCCATCGTGCGTGAAAAAATCCTTGGAATTTTCATTTTCCCCGCGCAGGATCGGGGGAACCGAGAATCTTCACAGGGAGCATGCCGCCGATGCTGCAACAGGACCCGAGCGAGACGCGCACCCTCGGCGCCGACTTGCGCGCGCTGCGCAAGGCGCGGGGCATGACGCTCGCGGCGCTGGCCGGGCGGCTGGGGCGGTCGGTGGGCTGGCTGTCTCAGGTCGAGCGCGACCTGTCGGAGCCGTCGATCAGCGACCTGCGGCAGGTGGCCGAGGTGCTGGGCGTGCCGATGTCGCTGCTGTTCGGTCATGCCAGCGCCCCCGCCGAAGAGCAGGGATACGTGGTGCGCGCGGGCGCGCGGCGACCGATGGGGTCGGGCGAGGAGGGCCTGATCGAGGAGTTGCTATCGCCCGACCTGACCGACGATTTCGAGGTCATCCACTCGACCTTCGAGCCTGCATCGAAAATGCAGCGCGCGGCACAGCGGCCCACGCAGGAGGTGGGCTATATCGTCTCTGGCCGACTCGACCTGAGCATCGGTGGACGGCGGTTCACCCTCGGCCCCGGCGACAGCTTTCGCTTTCGCGGTGAGCCATATTCCTGGGCCAACCCCTATGACACCCCCTGCGTGGCGATCTGGGTGATCGCCCCGCCGGTCTATTGAGGGCGCGGGATGAGCTGGGAGGCCTGGACCGTCTTTGCCCTCTTCTGGGTGGTGTTCGTCACCACGCCGGGGCCGAATCATATCAACTGCATCCAGACCGGCATGCATGTCGGGTTCCGCCGCGGCCTCTGGGCGGTGGCGGCGATCCTGACACAGGCAACTCTGTTCCTAACCCTGTCGGCGGCGGGGATCACCGCCTTGATCGCCGCGTCGCCGGTGGCGTTCGAGGCCGCGAAACTCGCCGGTGCGGGTGTGCTCATCTGGCTCGGCATACGCGGCTGGATGCGGGCGCGACGGCCCATCGAGACCGGCACGCAAAGCGGCGGGTCGGTGTTCTGGCGGGCCTTCATGGTGGCCACGATCAATCCCAAGAGCGTGGCGGGCTATCTCGCCGCGTTTTCACAATTCGTGCAGCCGGGCGTGCCGATCTGGGATCAGATGTGGGTGATTTTCCCCACCGCGCTGACCATCACGGCGCTCAGCTATACCGGCTTTACCGCGCTTGGCGCGGGGCTGGGGCGGGCGGCTTTGGGAGCCGTGTTCAATGTCTGGCTGCGGCGGGGGATGGCCGCCGCTTTCGTGCTCTATGGCGTGGCCCTGGGCAGCGCCGCAACACCGGGGAGGATATGATGCACAAGGGATCGTGTCTGTGCGGGGACGTCACATTTACCGTGAACGCGGCGCCGGAGGGGCCAAGCGTGTGCCATTGCGGACAATGCCGCAATCAATCGGGGCACCTCTGGGCCTCGGCTTACGCGCCGGAGCACGACATCGCAATCACCGGCCGGGTCACATGGTACGAGGCGAGCACCACCGCGAAACGCGGCTTTTGCCCGCGCTGCGGATCGTTCCTGTTCTGGAAGGCGCACGGTGAGGACACGATGAGTTTCGCGCTTGGTGCGCTGGACGAGCCGACCGGCGTGAGGCTGGAGAAGCATATCTTTGTCGCCGACAAGGGTGACTATTACGACATCGCGGACGGGTTGCCGCAGAAAGAGTGAGCGAGGGGAGACATGGCTGAGATTCCAACGACCGCACGCGCGGTCATCATCGGCGGGGGCGCCGTGGGGGCGTCCTGCCTCTATCACCTGGCCCGCGCGGGCTGGACCGACAGCGTCCTGCTGGAGCGCAACGAACTGACCGCCGGAAGCACCTGGCACGCGGCGGGCAACGTGCCCACCTTTTCCACGAGCTGGTCGGTGATGAACATGCAGCGCTACTCGACCGAGCTTTACGCGCGGCTCGGGGCCGAGGTCGACTATCCGATGAACTATCACCAGACGGGCTCTATCCGGCTGGCGCATTCGCGCGAGCGGATGCAGGAATTCGAGCGCGCCAAGGGGATGGGCAAGCACCAGGGGATGGACCTCGAAATCCTCGGGGTGGGTGAGATCAAGGCGCGCTATCCCTTCATCGAGACGCATGACTTGCACGGCGCGCTCTATGACCCCAACGACGGCGATATCGACCCCGCGCAACTGACGCAGGCGCTGGCCAAGGGGGCGCGGGAGATGGGCGCGCGCGTGCTGCGTTTCTGCCCCGCTACCGGCGTGCGGCGCGAGAACGGCGAATGGATCGTCGAGACGGAGAAGGGCGAGATCCGCTGCGAGATCGTGGTGAACGCCGCGGGCTATTATGCGCAGCGTGTCGGCGAATGGTTCAAGCCCTATGGCGGGCGGACCGTGCCGATGATGGTGATGAGCCATCAATACCTTCTGTCCGAGGAAATCCCCGAGATCGAGGCGTGGTCGCAGGAGCAGGGCCGCAAGCTGCCGCTGTTGCGGGATGTCGATGTCTCCTACTACCTGCGGCAGGAAAAGCACGGTTTTAACCTCGGGCCTTACGAGCCACGCTGTCGCGCCCATTGGGCCGACCCGAGCGATCCCATGCCCGACGATTTCAGCTTTCAGCTCTGGCAGGAGGATATCGACCGGATCGAGGAGATCGTGACCGACGCGATGGCGCGGGTGCCGCTCTTGGGCACCTCGGGGATCAGCAAGATCATCAACGGGCCGATCCCCTATGCGCCGGACGGGATGCCGCTGCTTGGCCCCATGCCGGGGGTGCCCAATGCGTTCGAGGCTTGCGTCTTTACCTTTGGCATCGCGCAGGGCGGTGGCGCGGGCAAGGTGCTGGCCGAATGGGTGACGGAAGGCGCGCCCGAGTGGGACATGTGGTCGTGCGACCCGCGCCGCTACACCGATTACACCGATCACGCGTATTGCGTGGCGAAGGGGATGGAGGTCTATGGCCACGAATACGCCATGCATTTCCCCTGGCACCGCTGGCCGGCTGCACCCGACCGCAAGCTCAGCCCCGTGCATGACCGGATCAAGGAAATGGGCGGTCAGATGGGCGACTATAACGGCTGGGAGCGCGCCAACTGGTTTGCGCAGCCAGGCGACGACACGTCGGAAGAGGCCACGCAGACCTGGGACCGCGCGGGGCCGTGGGAGCCGCGCATCCGGCAAGAATGCGAGGCGGTGAGAGACCATTGCGGCGTGCTCGACCTGCCCGGTTTCTCGCGGTTCAAGGTGCAGGGGCCGGGGGCCGATGACTGGCTTCGCGGGCTGGTCACGGGGGCCTTGCCCAAGGTGGGGCGCGTGGGGCTCGTGTATTTCACCGACGACCGGGGGCGCATCGTCACAGAGATGTCGGTGACGCGCGAGGCCGAGGACCTGTTCGTGCTGGTCACCGCCGCGTCTGCGCAATGGCATGACCGCGAATGGCTGGAGCGGCACATGCCCGAGGAGGCCGGTTTCACGTTGGAGGACTGGACCGACCGGATGTCGACCCTGATCGTCACCGGACCGAAATCGCGGGACGTGCTCAGCCCCCTCACCAACGCCGACCTGTCCCTGCCCTGGCTCAGCTTTCAGGAGGCGGAGGTGGCGGGGCGATGGGCCGCGCTGCTGCGGGTCTCTTTCGCCGGCGAACTCGGCTGGGAAATCCATGCGGAAAACGCCGATATCCCGGCAATCTACGAGGCGGTCGTCGACGCGGGAGCAAAACCCTTTGGCATGTGGGCGCTGAACTCCTTGCGCATCGAGAAGGGGTATCGCGCGTGGAAAGGGGACCTCTCGACCGATTACTCGATGCTGGAGGGCGGGCTGGATCGGTTCGTCAAGCTCGACAAGCCGCAGGAGTTTCCCGGCAAGGCGGCGCTTCTGGCCGAGAAGCAGCGCGGGGTGACGAAACGGTTTGCACCGCTGATCGTCGAGGCGGGGGCGGCGGACGCGCCCTACATGTCGACGATCTGGCACGGGGGCGAGATCGTGGGTGAGACCACATCCGGGGCCTGGGGCTACCGGGTCGGGGCGTCGGTGGCGCTCGCCATGCTGCGGGCGGACCTCGCGGTTCCGGGCACAAAGCTGGAGGTTGAAATCTACGGCGAGCGGTGCCCGGCGGTGGTGCTGCCCGACGCGCCGCTGTGGGATCCGGAGAACGAGAGGCTGCGCGCGTGACCCTGCCCGCCACCATGCGCGGCGTGTACCTTACCCGCCACGGCGGGCCCGGGGCGCTGGACTGGCGCGAGGATATCCCCGTGCCGCGACCCGGACCGGGCGAGGTGCTGGTCCGGGTGCTGGCGGCGGGGGTGAACAACACCGATATCAACACGCGCGAGGGCTGGTACGCGGCGGAGGTGACGGGGGCCACCGGCGAGACCGGCGAGGGTGTCGAGGCCGGGGGCTGGTCGGGGGCGCTGCGCTTTCCGCTGATACAAGGCGGCGACCTGTGCGGCGAGGTGGTGGCGCAGGGCGCGGGCGTCACCACCCCGGCGCTCGGCGCGCGCGTCACCTGCCCCATCAACATCCCCCGCCCGACGCCGGACAACCCGGTGGGCTTCGTCGCCCTCGGCTCGGAGATCGACGGGGCCTTTGCCGAGTATTGCCTGATGAGGGCCGACGACCTGCATGACGTGAGCGACGCACCGCTCTCGGACGTGGAAATCGCCGCCATCCCCTGCGCCTTCGGCACCGCGCTCGGCCTGCTCGACCGGGCGGGCGTGGCGGCGGGACAGGAGGTTTTGATCACCGGGGCCTCGGGCAATGTCGGGTTGGCGGCGGTGCAACTGGCGGCCGCAATGGGCGCGCGGGTGACCGGCATCGCTGCCCCCGCCAAAGCGGAGATCGTGAAGGAAGAAGGCGCGGTCGAGGTGATCGCGCGCGACGCCCCGCTGCCCGAAGACCGCTTCCACGCGGTGATCGACCTCGTGGGCGGCCCCGCCTTCCCCGCGTTCATCGACGCACTGCGCCCGGGCGGGCACTACGCGGTGGCGGGTGCCATCGCCGGGCCGATGGTCAGCGCCGATCTGCGCCGCATCTACCTGCGCGATATCACGATCCACGGCTGCACCTACCAGTCTAGCTACGTCTTTGCCCGGCTGATGGATATGGTGCGCAAAGGCGAGGTTCGTCCGCGCATCAAAGCCACCTATCCACTGCGCGACATCGCCCGCGCGCAGGAGGATTTCCAGGCCAAGGCCGATGCCGGCAAGCTGGTCCTGCTGCCACAGGAGACCGCTACATGACTGCAATCACGTTGCTTGACGGCTCCATCGGGCAGGAGCTTGTGAAACGCTCCGGCGACCGGGCAACGCCGCTGTGGTCCACGCAGGTGATGATTGACCACGGCGACCTCGTGCGGGAGGTGCATGACGCCTATTTCGCCGCCGGGGCCACGGTGGCCACCACCAACACCTACGCGGTGCTGCGCGACCGGCTGGCGCGGGTGGGGCTGGAGGATCAGGTGGCCCGCCTTGCCGGGACCGCCGTAACCGCCGCCCGTGCCGCGCGCGACGCACACGGATATGGCCGCGTGGCCGGGGCGCTCGGGCCGCTGGTGCAATCCTATCGCCCCGACCTCTGCCCCCCTGCCGAGGAAGCCGCGCGCATCTATGCCGAGCCGGTGGCGGCGCTTGCGCCCGGTGTCGACCTGCTGTTGCTGGAAACCATGGCTTCCGTCGATCAGGCGCGCGGCGCGCTGATGGCCGCGCGCAAGACCGCCCTGCCCGTCTGGCTCGCCGTGTCGGTGATGGACGACGACGGCACCCGCCTGCGCTCGGGCGAGCCGCTTGGGGCGCTGGCCCCGCTTATCGCCGAGATGCCGCCCGATGCGATCCTGCTCAACTGCTCGCCGCCCGAGGCGATCACGCAGGGGCTGGGCGAAATCGCGGCGTTTGGCCTGCCCTTCGGGGCCTATGCCAATGGCTTTACCCGGATCAGCGACGGCTTTCTCGGCGCCGCGCCCACGGTCGACGCACTTGAGCAACGCACCGACCTCAGCCCCGCCGTCCATGCCGAGGCGGCGATGGGCTGGATCGCGCAGGGTGCCACCATCGTCGGCGGCTGCTGCGAGATCGGCCCGGCCCATATCGCCGAGCTGGCGCGACGTATCCGCGAGGCAGGCCATGGCATCGTCTGACCCGCTGTTTCTTCTTGCCGGAAATACTCCGGCCCAACCATGACACGAGGTGAATCATGACCGATCTTCCAACGCAGGCCCGCGTGGTCATCATCGGCGGCGGCGTAGTGGGCTGTTCCGTCGCGTATCACCTGACCAAGCTGGGCTGGAGCGACGTGGTGCTGCTGGAGAGAAAGCAACTGACCTCCGGGACCACATGGCACGCGGCGGGGCTAATCGGGCAGCTCAGGGCCACCGCCAACATGACGCGCCTCGCGCGCTATTCGGCGGAGCTTTATACCGGGCTGGAGGCCGAGACGGGCATCGCCACCGGCTTTCGGCAGGGGGGGTCGATCTCGGCGGCGCTGACCGCTGACCGCCGCGAGGAATTGATGCGCAGCGCCGCGATGGCCCGCGCCTTTGGCGTGCCGGTTGAGGAGCTGAGCCCCGCCGAGATCAAGGACCGTTACCCGCATATCAACCTCGACGGCGTGACCGGGGGCGTGTGGCTGCCGACCGATGGACAGGCCGACCCGGCCAATATCGCGCTGGCGCTGGCCAAGGGGGCGCGCAACCGCGGCGCGAGGGTGGCCGAGCGGGTGAAGGCGACGGGCATCGCGCGGCAGGGCCGCCGCGTGACCGGCGTGGACTGGCAAGGCGAGGATGGTAGCAGCGGCCATATCGCCTGCGACATGATCGTCAATTGCGCGGGGATGTGGGGCCGCGAGGTGGGGCGGATGGCCGGAACGAACGTGCCGCTGCATGCCTGCGAGCATTTCTATATCGTATCCGAGCCGATCGCGGGTCTGTCGCGGCTTCCGGTCCTGCGGGTGCCGGATGAATGCGCCTATTACAAGGAGGATGCGGGCAAGATGATGCTCGGGGCGTTTGAGCCCAATGCCAAGCCGTGGGGGATGGCGGGCATTCCCGAGAGTTTCGAGTTCGATCAGTTGCCGGAGGATTTCGACCATTTCGAGCCGATCCTCGAGGCGGCCGTCAACCGGATGCCGATGCTGGCCGAGGCGGGGATTCACACGTTCTTTAACGGTCCAGAAAGCTTTACCCCCGATGATGCCTATCACCTGGGGCTGTGCCCCGAGATGGACAATGTTTGGGTGGCCGCCGGGTTCAACTCCATCGGCATCCAATCGGCGGGCGGTGCGGGGCATGCGCTGTCGCAATGGATGGAGGATGGCGAGAAGCCATTTGACCTGGGCGACGTGGATATCGCGCGGATGCAGCCGTTTCAGGGCAACCGGCAGTACCTCTATGAGCGGTCGAAAGAGACGCTCGGCCTGCTCTATGCCGATCACTACCCCTACCGGCAGAAGGCTACCGCGCGTGGCGTGCGGCGCACACCGTTTCACACGCAATTGCTGGCGCATGGCGCGGTGATGGGCGAGGCGACGGGATGGGAGCGCGCCAACTGGTTCGCCCGCGAGGGGCAGGAGCGTGCCTATGCCTATTCCTGGGGCCGCCAGAACTGGTTCGACAATGCCGCCGCCGAGCATCGGGCCATCCGCGAGGGCGTGGGCCTCTACGACATGTCGAGCTTTGGCAAGCTGCGGGTGGAAGGGCCGGAGGCGGAGGCGTTTCTCAACCATGTCTGCGGGGCGGATATGTCGGTGCCGGTGGGGCGTATCGTCTATACGCAATTCCTCAACCCGCGGGGCGGGATCGAGGCCGATGTGACCGTGACACGGCTATCGGAGACCGCCTATCTGGTGGTCACCCCTGCCGCCACGCGGCTGGCCGATGAAACCTGGCTGCGTCGGCATCTGGGGGGGCGGATGGTGGTGATAACGGACGTCACCGCCGCCGAGGGCGTGCTGGCGGTGATGGGGCCGAAGGCGCGCGACCTGATGCGCGCGGTGTCACCCGATGACATGTCGAACGAGGCGCATCCCTTTGGATGGGCGCGGCAGATCGAGATCGGCATGGGGCTGGCGCGGGCGCATCGCGTGTCTTACGTCGGCGAGCTTGGCTGGGAAATCTACGTGAGTGCCGACATGGCGGGCCATGTCTTCGAGGTGCTGAGCGAGGCGGGCGCGGATCATGGGCTGCGGCTGTGTGGTCTGCACGCGATGGATAGCTGTCGGATCGAGAAGGCGTTTCGCCATTTCGGGCATGACATCACCTGCGAGGATCACGTGCTGGAGGCGGGCCTGGGATTCGCGGTGAAGACCGCCAAGCCCGACTTCATCGGGCGCGAGGCCGTGCTCGCCAAGCGCGAGGCGGGGCTGGAGCGGCGGATGCTGCAATTCCGGCTGACCGACCCGGCGCCGATGCTCTATCACAACGAGCCGCTGCTGCGGGATGGCGAGATCGTGGGCTACCTGAGTTCCGGTGCCTATGGCCACCACCTCGGCGGCGCCATCGGCATGGGATATGTGCCTTGCGCGGGCGAGAGCGCGGAGCAGGTGCTGGCGTCAAGCTACGAGATCGACGTGGCGGGTACGCGCGTGCGCGCCGAGGCGAGCCTGCGGCCCATGTATGACCCGAAATCCGAGCGGATGCGCGGCTGAGGTCGCGCACGCGCCGCGGTCGGTCGCATTGATCCTGTCGCCGTCTGCCCCTATAGGCGAGGACAACGCGAGAACTGACCCTGGGGAAACGCAGATGTCCAACGCCGCACTTGAAACCGCCATCGAAGCCGCCTGGGAGGCGCGCGACACGATCACGCCCGCCACCGGCGGCGAGACCCGCGAGGCCATCGAGGCCACGCTCGACGCGCTTGATTCGGGCCGCCTGCGGGTGGCCGAACGTCACGAGGACGGTACCTGGCACGTCAACCAATGGGCCAAGAAGGCGGTGCTTCTGGGCTTTCGCATCAAGGACATGGAAATCCATCCGGGCGGCGCGCAGGGCGGCGGCTGGTGGGACAAGGTCGACAACAAGTTCAAGGGCTGGGGCGAGGCCGAATGGCGCGCCGCCGGTTTCCGCGCGGTCCCGAACTGCGTGGTGCGCAAATCCGCCTATATCGCGCCCGGCGTGGTGCTGATGCCCTCCTTCGTCAATCTCGGTGCCTATGTGGACGAGGGTACGATGGTGGACACCTGGGCGACCGTGGGCAGCTGCGCGCAGATCGGCAAAGGCGTGCACCTGTCGGGCGGCGTCGGCATCGGCGGCGTGCTGGAACCGATGCAGGCGGGGCCGACGATCATCGAGGACAACTGTTTCATCGGTGCGCGGTCCGAGGTGGTCGAGGGCTGTATCGTGCGCGAGGGTTCGGTGCTGGGAATGGGCGTGTTCATCGGCAAGTCCACCAAGATCGTGGACCGCGAGACCGGCGAGGTGTTCATCGGCGAGGTGCCGCCCTACTCGGTCGTGGTCTCGGGGTCGATTCCGTCCAAGGGCGGGGTCAACCTCTATTGCGCGGTGATCGTGAAGCGGGTGGACGCGCAGACGCGTTCCAAGACCGCGATCAACGAGCTGCTGCGCGACTGAGTTGACACCCCGGCCCCACGGCACAAGTCTGAGGCCATGAGCGCGGATCGCGATCCTTCCCCGCGCGCCGGGGCACGCAGATGATCCCGGCGCTGTCCTTCGAGCTACTGATGGCGCTGTTTGCCGGGGCCGCCGGGGTGGTCATCGTTTGCTCGTTGCGGGCGACCGGGCTGGCCGACATGATCGCCGACCGGACCCGGCTGGGCGAGGCGATCATCGGTGCCACGCTGCTCGGCGCGGCCACGTCGCTGTCGGGCACGGTGGTGTCGGTCACCGCGGCGAGCGCGGGGGATGCGAGCTTTGCCATCTCCAACGCCATCGGCGGCATCGCGGCACAGACCCTGTTTCTTGCCATCGCCGATGTGCTCTACCGGCGCAGCAACCTCGAACACGCGGTGGCCGAACCGGCCAACCTGTTCCAGTGCGTGGTGCTGATCGGGATGCTGAGCCTGCCTCTGGCGGCGATGGCCGGGCCGGAGGTGACGGTCGTCGGGCTTCACCCGGTCTCGGTCGTGCTGTTCCTGGTCTACGTGACCTCGGTGCGCGTGGGCGCGCGCATCCGTGAAACGCCGATGTGGCGACCGACGCAGACCAGCCAGACGCGCCACGACGTGCCCGAGGACGAGGCCGAACGCCACCGCCCGGTGATGGGCCTGCTGCTGGTCTTCGGCGGGCTCGTCTGCCTGATGGGGGCCGGGGGATGGGTCATCAGCCAGGTCGGGGCAGAGCTTATCGGGCGCTACCAGCTTGGCTCCAGCCTCGTGGGGGCGCTGATCACGGCGGTCGTCACCTCGATGCCCGAGCTTGTCACGACGTTAACGGCGATCCGGCGCGGCGCGCTGCAACTTGCCGTGGGCGGAATCATCGGCGGCAACACCTTCGACGTGCTGTTCCTGGTACTGTCGGACATCGCCTATCGCGAAGGCTCGATCTATCACGCGATGCAGGCGGCGGACGTGTTCTGGATCGCGGTCGGCCTGCTGATGACCTCGGTCCTGCTGGCGGGCCTGATCCTGCGGCAGAAACACGGGCCGGCGCGGATCGGGGTCGAGAGCGTCCTGCTCTTCGCGATCTATATCGGGGCGGTCACGGTGCAGGTGATTGCCCAGGGCTGAGACCGGGCGGTAAGGGACCGGGCACGGCTTGACATGCGGCGGGCGTCGGCGCATGTCGCGCGGATGAGCAGGGACACGACACAACAGGTCTATACCCTCGTCGTCGAGGTCGGGCGCAAGGCGGGCGACGGGTTGCCCGAGGAGGCCACCGGCGCGGCGCTGATGGTCTATGCCTCGGGCGTGGACGAGACCGAAGCGGTGCGCGAGACGGTGGCGATCCTCAAACAGGCGGGGATGGCCCCGCTGGACGTGACCGGCCACGGCACATGCGAGGAGCGCGAGGCCGAAGGCCACGAGATCGGCGCAGAGGAGCGCGCGCTCATGGCCCGCGCCCGCGACGAGAACGCCGTGATCGTGGCACAGGTGACGCCGTTTCACGACTGAGGCCGATGCCGGGCTTGTCTTGACGGTCTGTTAAGGGCTATGTTCTAGTCTTGTTCACCATGACAGTACGGGGGGAGTCCATCAAGATGTCGGCTATGGAGCATCCCGCCACACAAGACCTACGCCGTTTCCTGGGGCAAGACCGCTTCGGCTGCGTCATGGCCGACCCGCCGTGGCGATTCACCAACCGCACCGGAAAGGTCGCGCCGGAGCACAAGCGCCTGTCGCGCTATCCCACCATGACGCTGGGCGAGATTTGCGCGCTGCCGGTGGCCGAGTATCTGACCGACGCGGCACATTGCTACCTGTGGGTGCCCAACGCCCTTCTGCCCGAGGGGCTGGAGGTGCTGCGCGCGTGGGGGTTCGACTACAAATCCAACATCGCCCGCATTCGAACGTCGACGGACTCACCCCGCGGGAGTATCACCAACGGTCAGAAGAGGACGAAACCCTGAACAGAGCCAACTTATAAACGCGGACTCAAAGGGGAGCAGATCACGATCAATCGAACCATGAGCGGATCGAGACGCGGCTGACGACACGCGCGGCAACCTGACCGGCGCGCTTGGGGAGGTTGTCAGTCGCCACCCTGAGCCGGGTCCGAGGCCGCGCGCACGAGGCGTGTGAGCGTGCCGAGACGCTCTCTCTGCTGTCCCGCGTCGTCGAAATTCGCCGGGTCGAGCCAGAAGCCGAACGCCTCTTTCAGCGCGGGCCATTCCGCGTCGATCGCTGCGAACCACGAGGTGTCGCGGTTGCGGCCCTTGACCACGGTGGCCTGCCGGAAGGTGCCCTCATAGCTTAGCCCCAGGCGTTGCGCCGCGCGGCGCGAGGCCATGTTGAGGGCATCGCATTTCCATTCGAACCGGCGATAGCCTGCGCCGAAGGCCCAATCCATCATCAGGTAGAGCGCCTCGGTCGCGGCGCGGGTGCGCTGCAACGTCGGGGCGAGGTTGATATGGCCGACCTCGATGCTGCCCGCCTCCGGCTTGATCCGCAGATAGCTGGCGACACCGCCCACCTGCCCGGCATCCAGATCGGTGATCGCGTAGAACAGCGGATCGTCCGCCGCCGCCGCCTCGCGCGCCCACCGGTGGTATTGCGAGGCCGAGGAGAACGGGCCGTAGGGCATGTAATCCCAGAGCGTGGGATCGGCGCTCATCGCGCGGTGCAGATCGACCGCGTGCCGGTCCGCATCGAGCCGGTCGAGCCGCGCGTAGCGCCCGGTCAGCGGCGTGCCATCGGGTGCGGGCGGCGGCCGCCAATCCAACAGTTGAGGACCGAGGGGGCGGCTGTCCGACATGGCTGACGCCTCACTCCTGCGGGATGACCCTGAGCCCGAGTTCCATGAGCTGATCCGGGGTCGGCTCACTGGGGGCGTTCATCATCAGATCCTCGGCGCGCTGGGTCATCGGGAACATGATGACCTCGCGGATGTTGGAGGTGCCCGCGAGCAGCATCACCATGCGGTCGATCCCGGCAGCACAGCCACCGTGGGGGGGCGCGCCGAACTGGAACGCGTTGACCATCCCGCCGAAGCGGTTGCGGACCTCCGATTCAGAGTAGCCTGCAAGTGCGAACGCCTTGAACATGGTCTCGGGGCGGTGGTTGCGGATGGCGCCGGAGACGATCTCGTAGCCGTTGCAGGCGAGATCGTATTGATAGCCAAGCACCTGAAGCGGGTCGCCGTCGAGGGCCTCGCGCCCGCCCTGGGGCATCGAGAAGGGGTTGTGCGAGAAATCGACCTTTCCGGTCTCTTCATCCGCCTCGTACATCGGGAAATCGACGATCCAGGCAAAGGCGAAGCGGTCCTGCTCGGTCAGGCCCAATTCCTCGCCGATCACGTCGCGGGCGCGGGCGGCGACCCGCTCGAACGCCTGCGGCTTGCCGCCCATGAAGAATGCGGCGTCGCCGACGCCAAGGCCAAGCTGCTGGCGGATCGCCTCGGTCCGCTCGGGGCCGATGTTCTTGGCAAGGGGGCCTGCGGCTTCGAGACCATCGCCCTGATCGCGCCAGAAGATATACCCCATCCCCGGCAGCCCCTCTTTCTGGGCAAAGGCGTTCATGCGGTCGCAGAACTTGCGGCTGCCGCCGGTGGGGGCGGGGATGGCACGGATCTGGGTGCCGTCCTGTTCGAGGAGTTTCGCGAAGATGGCGAAGCCCGAGCCGCGGAAATGCTCGGACACGTCCTGCATTTCAATCGGGTTGCGCAGGTCGGGCTTGTCGGAGCCGTATTTGAGCATCGCCTCGGCGAAGGGAATTTGCGGCCATGTCTCGGGCGCATCCACGCGCGCACCCTCGCCGAATTCCTCGAACACGCCGGCGATCACCGGCGCGACGGTGTCGAACACGTCCTGCTGCTCGACAAAGGACATTTCCATGTCGAGCTGGTAGAAATCGGTGGGCGAGCGGTCGGCGCGGGGGTCCTCGTCGCGAAAGCAGGGCGCGATCTGGAAATACTTGTCGAAACCCGAGACCATGATGAGCTGCTTGAACTGCTGCGGCGCCTGCGGCAGCGCGTAGAAGCGACCGGGGTGCAGGCGCGAGGGCACGAGGAAGTCGCGCGCGCCCTCGGGGCTGCTCGCCGTTATGATCGGCGTCTGGAACTCGCGGAAGCCGCGATCCCACATGCGCCGCCGGATCGAGGACACCACGTCCGAGCGCAGCACCATGTTGTGCTGCATCGCCTCGCGGCGCAGGTCGAGATAGCGATAGCGCAGGCGCGTCTCCTCGGGGTATTCCTGATCGCCGAAGACCTGCAGGGGCAATTCGTCCGCACTGCCGAGAACCTCGAGGTCGCGGATATAGACCTCGATCTCGCCGGTGGGGATTTTCGCGTTCACGAGGCTCGCGTCGCGGGCCTTCACATTGCCGTCGATGCGGATGCAGTATTCCGCGCGCAAGCCTTCGACCGCGTCGAAGACCGGGCTGTCGGGGTCGCACAACACCTGCGTCACGCCATAGTGATCGCGCAGGTCGATGAACAGCACGCCGCCGTGATCGCGGATGCGGTGGACCCAACCGGCAAGGCGGACGGTCTCTCCGACATGGGATTTTCTCAGATCGGCGCAGGTATGGCTGCGATAGCTATGCATTTGGGGTCTCCGGGGCCGCGCGGGCCGCTGATGGCGTTCTGTGTCGGGTCCGCGCCGATACACATGGGCGGGGCGGCAAAGTCAAGGCCGGGGGTGGGCCGAATGCTTTACAGACCGCCTGAAACCAATAGAATACCGACGCTTGGGGCTGGCATCCGGCAGGGCCGGGCACGGCAGGCCGGATCGAGACGCCGATGCGCGGTGCCGGGGATGGCACGGGACTGGAGGTGTGCGATGTGGAGCAAGACCCTCGATCATCTATTGACTCATCTGTTCCGCCAAGGACGGCTGCGTGTGACGTTCCCTGACGGCACGACACGCAGCTACGGGCCGGGAAACGGGCGGGAATGCGCGGTGGTGCTGCATCATCCGGCCTTACCGCGGCGGATCGTGCTGTCACCCGACATGGGTGTGGGCGAGGGCTATATGGACGGCACGATCACCATCGAGGATGACGACGTCTATGGCTTCCTGAGCCTCGCGATCCAGAACATCGCGGCGCAGGGGCAGCCGTGGTTCCGCCGCCCGCTGGAGGCGTTGCGCCGGCTCAAGCGGCGGTTTGATCAGTCCAACCCGGTGGCGCGGTCGCGCGCCAACGTGGCGCATCATTACGACCTGTCGGGCGAACTCTACGATCTCTTTCTCGACGAGGACCGCAATTACTCCTGCGCCTATTTTGCCCGCCCGGACATGACGCTGGAAGAGGCGCAGGCAGCCAAGAAACAGCATATCGCGCGCAAGCTCTTGATCGAGCCGGGGATGAGGGTGCTGGATATCGGCTGTGGCTGGGGTAGCATGGGAATCACGCTGGCGCGCAATTTCGGGGCAGAGGTCGTGGGGGTCACGCTGTCGCGGGAACAGCACGAAATGGCCAATGCCCGCGCCGCCAAGGCCGGGCTGTCGGACAAGGTGCGGTTCGAGTTGATGGATTACCGCGACGTGCAGGGAGAGTTCGACCGAATCGTGTCGATCGGCATGTTCGAGCACGTGGGCGTGCCGCAATACGACGCCTTTTTCAGCTCCGTGACCCGGCTATTGAAACCGGAGGGGATCGCGCTCATCCACACGATCGGGCGCGCGGGGCCGCCGGGGACAACGAGCCCGTGGATACTGAAATACATCTTTCCCGGCGGCTATTGCCCGGCCATGTCCGAGGCGATGGCGGCGGTGGAGCGGCAGGGCCTCGTGACCACCGACGTGGAGGTGTGGCGCCTGCATTATGCCGAGACACTGAAGGAATGGCGCAAGCGGTTCGAGGCCAATATCGACCGCGTCCGCGCGCTCTATGACGAGCGGTTCTGCCGCATGTGGCGCTACTATCTCATCGCCAGCGAGCTGACCTTTCGGCTCAACAACCAGGTGGTGTTCCAGTTCCAGATGACGCCGAAGCAAGACGCGGTGCCGCTGACGCGCGACTATCTCTATCGCGAAGAGGCCGACAGCGAGGGGCGCGGCGCGGCGGCCTGAGGTATCAGACCGGCACCGGGGCGAGGGCGCGGGCAAAGCGCGCCTTCCACAGCGCCTCTTCGTATTCGCCGTCGGCCGTGCTGTCGTAGACGACGCCGCCGCCCACGCCGAGCCGGGCGTGCCCCCCCTCCACCATCAGAGTGCGGATGGCGACGTTGAACTCACTGCGGCCGTCAGGGGCGGCCCACCCGATGGTGCCGCAGTAGATGTCGCGCGGGGCCGGTTCCAGATCGGCGAGGATTTCCATTGCGCGGATCTTGGGGGCGCCGGTGATCGAGCCGCAAGGGAACAGCGCGCGCAGGATGTCCGAGAGCGTGGTGCCGGGGGCGAGGTCGGCGGCGACGAGCGAGGTCATCTGGTGCACGGTCTCGAAGGTCTCTACCGAGAAGAGCGCGGGCACGCGCACCGATCCCGGCACGCTCACGCGGGAGATATCGTTGCGCAGCAAGTCCACGATCATCAGGTTCTCGGCACGGTTCTTTTCGTCCGATTGCAGGAAGTAGCGGCGGCGCGCGTCCTCGGCGGGATCATCGCTACGCGGCTGGGTGCCCTTCATCGGGCGCGTCTCGATGGTGCTCTCGGCATCGGTGCGGAAGAACAGTTCCGGCGAGCGCGACAGGATCGCGGGCAGGCCCTCGGCCTCGATCAGCGCGCCGAAACGCACCGGCTGCACCGCGCGGAGCGCGGCATAAAGCGCCTGCGGCGTGCCCGAAGCCTCCAAATTTAGCGGGAAGGTAAGATTGGCCTGGTAAATATCACCCGCGCCGATGAGCCCGTGGACCGTGTCGAAGGCGCGGGCGTAGCGGCGCGCATCCCAATCGGGGCGGACCGCGCCAAGCCGCGCCGGGCCGGAATCGAGCGGCCCGGCCGCCTGCGGCGCGGTATAGGCCCCGAATTGCAGGAGCGGCAGGCGGCGGTGGGCGGGCATGAGCGGCGCGAGCCGCGGCTCGAGCGCGTAGCCAAGTTCGTAGCTGGCAAATCCCGCGAGCCAGTACCCGTCGGCGCGCGCCTCGTCGAGCGCGGCGAGCGCGGCGGGCACCTCGTCCGGCGCGTACGCCACGATCAGCCGGTCGGCCTGCGCAAAGACGCAGGGCCCGTCCGCTAGCCCGTGATCGAAACGAATCTGCACCATGCACCCCTTGCGCTGATGGACCGAAATTAGGGCGTGAGGCGGCGAATGACACCCACAAAAGCGCCGCCTCGCGGTGGTTTTGCGCAAGGCCCCCGCGCGCTTGACAGGCGGGGGTACGGCGGGCGAGCGTCGTGGTAAGGAAACATTCAGGCGAGGCGTTTGCCATGACGAAGCGAGTCGCGGGGGCCGGGGCGCTGTGCCTGTGGGCTGCGATGGCGTCGGCTGGGCCGGTGTCGATCGGCTTCGAGGGGGTGCCGGAAGGCGTGGCGCCGCCCGAGATCGCCGAGGACGGATACCGCATCTTTACCCGTGACGCGATGATTTCCGGCCCCGGCAAGTCCGGCGACGGCAGTGACGGGCCGAACGAGATCGAGGGCGCGATGGGCGGACGCGGGGCCATCGCTATCCTGCGCGATGGGCCTTTCACCTTCGTCTCGCTCGACTGGCAGGCCGAGAGCGGCGTGCCGGAGGTGGTGGCCGAGGGGTATCTCGGGCCGCAGCTCGTGGCGCACGAGCGGTTTGCCGCGCGTGGGGCAAGGTTTGTCACCTTTGCCGCCGGGGCGCTGAAAGGGCGGGTGATCGACCGGCTGATCCTCTATCCGCAGCGCGACGGGCGGGGCATGGGTGCGCTTGACCGGGTGATCCTCGACGATGCGCCGGGCCACGCCCCCGCGTCCTGACCCGCGTGCCGGTGATGCCCCTTGCACACGGGCGGGTGATGGATATAACCCCACCAATTTGCGCGCGGGCAGAGACCGCGCGCAGCCACCAAAGCTGCCCGGGGACCGACATGCCGAAAAGAACCGATATCTCGTCCATCATGATTATCGGCGCGGGGCCCATCATCATCGGACAGGCCTGCGAATTCGACTATTCCGGGGCGCAGGCCTGCAAGGCGCTGCGCGAGGAGGGTTATCGCGTCATCCTCGTGAATTCCAACCCAGCGACGATCATGACCGATCCCGGCCTCGCCGATGCCACCTATATCGAACCGATCACGCCAGAGGTGGTCGCCCGCATCATCGAGAAGGAGCGGCCCGACGCGCTCTTGCCGACGATGGGCGGGCAGACCGGGCTAAACACCGCGCTCGCCGTGGCCGATATGGGCGTGCTGGAGAAATTCGGCGTGGAACTGATCGGCGCCAACCGCGCCGCCATCGAGATGGCGGAGGATCGCAAGCTCTTTCGCGAGGCGATGGACCGGCTGGGGATCGAAAACCCGAAAGCCACCATCGCCAACAACATGGACGAGTGCATGGCGGCAATAGATTTCGTGGGCCTGCCCGCGATCATCCGCCCCGCCTACACGCTGGGCGGCACCGGCGGCGGCGTGGCCTATAACCGCGACGATTACATCCATTACTGCAAGTCGGGCCTCGATGCCTCGCCGGTCAGCCAGATCCTGATCGACGAGAGCCTGCTGGGCTGGAAGGAATACGAGATGGAGGTGGTCCGCGACAAGGCGGACAACGCGATCATCGTCTGTTCCATCGAAAACGTCGATCCGATGGGCGTGCACACGGGCGATTCGATCACCGTGGCGCCGGCGCTGACGCTGACGGACAAGGAATACCAGATCATGCGCAACGGCAGCATCGCCGTGCTGCGCGAGATCGGGGTGGAGACCGGCGGTTCGAACGTGCAATGGGCGGTCAACCCCGAGGACGGGCGCATGGTGGTGATCGAGATGAACCCGCGCGTGAGCCGCTCCTCGGCGCTGGCCTCCAAGGCCACCGGTTTTCCGATTGCCAAGATCGCGGCAAAGCTGGCGGTGGGCTATACGCTCGATGAGTTGGACAATGACATCACCAAGGTGACGCCTGCCAGTTTCGAGCCGTCCATCGACTATGTCGTGACGAAAATCCCGCGCTTTGCCTTTGAGAAATTCCCTGGCAGCCAGCCCCACCTCACCACCGCGATGAAATCGGTGGGCGAGGCGATGGCGATTGGCCGGACGATCCACGAGAGCCTGCAAAAGGCGCTCGCCTCGATGGAGACGGGGCTGTCGGGCTTTGACGAGGTCGAGATACCGGGTCTGGCCGACCTCGGACCGGACGGCGCGCCCGACAAGGCGGCGATCACCCGCGCGCTGTCGGTGGCCACGCCCGACCGGATGCGCACCATCGCGCAGGCGATGCGGCACGGCCTGACGGATGACGAGATCCACGCCGCTACCGCCTTTGATCCCTGGTTCCTCGCCCGCATCCGCGAAATCGTGGAAGCCGAGGAGCGCGTGCGCCGCGACGGTCTGCCGATGACCGAGGACGGCCTGCGCCGCCTGAAGATGATGGGCTTTACCGATGCGCGGCTGGCCGCGCTGACGGGCCGCGACGAGGCTCAGGTGCGCCGCGCGCGCGTCAATCTGGGCGTTCACGCGGTGTTCAAGCGGATCGATACCTGCGCCGCCGAGTTCGAGGCGCAGACGCCCTACATGTATTCCACCTACGAGGCCCCGATGATGGGCGAGGTGGAATGCGAGGCGCGCCCCTCGGATGCGAAAAAGGTCGTCATCCTCGGCGGCGGTCCGAACCGGATCGGCCAGGGGATCGAGTTCGACTATTGCTGCTGTCATGCGTGTTTCGCGCTCTCGGACGCGGGCTATGAGACGATCATGATCAACTGCAACCCCGAGACGGTCAGCACCGATTACGACACCTCTGACCGGCTGTATTTCGAGCCGCTGACGTTTGAGCACGTGATGGAAATCCTGCGCGTCGAGCAGGAGAACGGCACGCTGCACGGGGTGATCGTGCAGTTCGGCGGGCAGACGCCGCTGAAGCTCGCGCGCGGGCTGGAGGCCGAGGGCATCCCGATCCTCGGCACCACGCCCGACGCGATCGATCTGGCAGAGGATCGCGAGCGGTTCCAGGACCTGGTGATCCGGCTGGGCCTCAAGCAGCCGCAGAACGGCATCGCAAGCACCGACGCGCAGGCGCTGGAGATCGCCGAGAGCATCGGCTTTCCGCTCGTGATCCGGCCCTCCTATGTGCTGGGTGGGCGCGCGATGGAGATCGTCCGCGACATGGCCCACCTGGAACGCTACATCGCCGAGGCGGTGGTCGTCTCGGGCGACAGCCCGGTGCTGCTCGACGGTTATCTGTCGGGGGCGATCGAATGCGACGTGGATGCGCTCTGCGATGGCAAATCCGTGCATGTCGCGGGCATCATGCAGCATATCGAGGAGGCGGGCGTGCATTCGGGCGACTCAGCCTGCTCGCTGCCGCCTTACTCGCTGGAACCCGAGATCATCGCCGAGATCAAGCGCCAGACCGAGGCGCTGGCGCGCGCGCTGCACGTGGTGGGGCTGATGAACGTGCAATTCGCGGTCAAGGGCAAGGATATCTACCTGATCGAGGTGAACCCGCGCGCAAGCCGCACCGTGCCCTTTGTCGCCAAGGCCACCGACAGCGCCATCGCGGCCATCGCCGCGCGGCTGATGGCGGGCGAGCCGATGGACGCCTTCCCGGTGCGCGGCCCCTACCCCGATGGCGCGACGCCCGGCAGCCTGCCGATGGCCGACCAGATGACACTGGCGGACCCGGACATGCCGTGGTTCTCGGTCAAGGAAGCGGTGCTTCCCTTCGCGCGCTTTCCGGGGGTCGATACCATCCTCGGGCCGGAAATGCGCTCGACCGGCGAGGTGATGGGTTGGGACGTGTCGTTCCCGCGCGCCTTTCTCAAGGCACAGATGGGGGCGGGCGTGCACCTGCCCGAGAGCGGGCGGGTGTTCGTGTCGATCAAGGACAGCGACAAGACCCCGCAGCTTGTTGAAACGGCGCAGGTCATGACCGACTTGGGATTTACGCTCGTGGCCACGCGCGGCACGGCAGAGTTCCTGACCGGGTCAGGGCTCGATTGCGAGGTGGTCAACAAGGTCTACGAGGGCCGGCCCAACATCGTGGACCTGCTCAAGGACGGCGAAATCGCGCTGGTGATGAACACTACCGAGGGGGCGCAGGCGGTCGAGGACAGCCGGGAAATCCGCTCGGTCGCTCTCTATGACAAGATCCCGTATTTCACCACGCTCGCCGGATCGCACGCGGCGGCGCAGGCGATTCGCGCGCGGCAGGAGGGAGTGCTGGAGGTGATGGCATTGCAGGGCACGGGCGGGCGCTGAGAGGGCGGGCGCTGACCTTTTCGCGATACGACCTGCCCGTCTTCCAAGTCGCTTTCGCGCCATATCCCTTCGATTTTGCCCGGTATGCCGAAAACGCCGGGGGGACATTCCGCGAATGCATGGATTTTCGTCGCAATCGTCATTGCGCCGCCAGGATTTATCCCTATTTGGCCGGTGTAAGCGACGCACCGCTTGCACGATCCACTCTAACGCCAAGGAGGCAAGACATGACCCGCGACGAGCTGAACCGCGAACTGCGTATGCACTCTGCCTCCTGGCAGGCCGTTCTGATCGTCTATGGCGCGATCGTGGGCACCTTTGTGCTCTCGGCCATGGCGGTTCTCTGAACCGCATCAGACGATAGTACCTCGCAGGATTGCGCCGCGAACGGGATCGCCCGTTCGCGGCCTTTATCCATGTCAGGCCGACGCGCCCGTGACCTTGGGGTCGTTCGGGTCGATCTTGGCGGATGCCGCATCGCCCACGTTGTCCACCCCGCGCTCTTCGAGCAGCGTGGTGAGCCAGTCGGGGTCCATCTCGGGCACCGAGCTGAGCAGCAGGTCGGTATAGGGATGGTGCGGGGGCGTGAACATCTCGTCCTTGGGCCCCTGCTCGACCACCCTGCCGTGCTGCATCACCACCACCTCGTCGGCGATCGAGCGCACGGTGGCGAGATCGTGGGTGATGAACATGTAGGCGAGGTTCAGCTCGTTCTGGAGCCGGTCCAGAAGCCGTAGGATGCCCTCGGCCACGAGCTGATCGAGCGCCGATGTCACCTCGTCGCAGACGATGAAGGTTGGCTCGGCCGCGAGCGCGCGGGCAATGCCGATGCGCTGTTTCTGACCGCCCGACAATTCCGGCGGGTAGCGGTTGTAGTACTGCGCCGGTTCAAGCTCGATCAGGTCGAGGAGTTCATCGACCCGGTTCTTGAGCGCCGCCCCCTTGAGGCCGGAATAGAACGCCGCCGGACGCCCGATGATCTCTGAGATGCGGACCTTGGGATTGAGCGCGGTGTCGGCCATCTGGTAGATCATCTGGCACTGACGCAACTGGTCCTTGGTGCGGTTGCGATAGTCCGGCGGGAACGGCTCGCCCTTGAACAGCACCTCGCCCTTGGAGGGTGGCAAGAGCCCGGTGATGACCCGCGCGGTGGTGGACTTGCCCGAGCCCGATTCGCCCACGACCGCGACGGTCATACCCTCGTAGATATCGAAACTCACATCGTCGAGCACCTTGTCGCCACTGGTATAGGAGGCATCCACGTTCCTGACCGAGATGAGCGGCGGCGTGCCGTCGGTGGGCCGCCTGCGCTGCGGGCTCTTGAAGCCGCGCACCGCCCAGAGCGACTTGGTATAGTCCTCCTGCGGGTTTTCGAGCATCTCGCGGGTGGGCGCCTCTTCGACCTCTTCGCCCTTGAGCAGCACCTTGATCGTGTCGGCCATCTGCGCCACCACCGCGAGATCGTGGGTGATATAGATCGCCGCAGTGTTGAACTCGTCCACGATGTCGCGAATGGCTGAAAGCACCTCGATCTGTGTGGTCACGTCGAGCGCCGTGGTCGGCTCGTCGAAGATGATGAGATCGGGGCGGCAGGACATGGCCATCGCGGTCATCGCGCGCTGCAACTGCCCGCCAGAGACCTGGTGCGGGTAGCGAAAGCCGATCTCCTGCGGGTTGGGCAGCCGGAGCTTTTCGTAAAGCTCCATCGCGTCTTCCTGCGCCTCCATCCGCTTTTTCAGACGGTATTGCAGGGGGGCCTCGGTATGCTGGTCGATGAGCTTGTGCGACGGGTTGAACGAGGCCGCCGCGGATTGCGCGACGTAGGCGATGCGCGAGCCCCGGAGCGCGCGCTTGTCGGACTCGCTCGCGGTGGTCAGCTCCATCCCGTCGAACTCGATGGTGCTATCGACGATGCGCGTGCCGTCACGGGCATAGCCCATGCAGGCCGCGCCGATGGTCGACTTGCCGGCCCCCGACTCGCCAATGAGACCCATCACTTCGCCGCGGTGAAGAGTGAGATCTACCCCTTTGATGATGGGCACCCATGTCTCATCGGAATAGCCCTCGATCTTGAGATCGCGGATTTTCAGCAGAACGTCTTTCTTCTTGGTCATCGGTTCACACCTTCAGGCCAGAGGAGCGGTAGAGCATCCAGTCCACCACGAAATTTACGGCGACGGTCAGAAGCGCGATCGCCGCAGCCGGAATGAGCGGGGTCAGCTCGCCAAACGAGATCAGTGTCGCGTTCTCGCGCACCATCGAGCCCCAGTCCGCGGTCGGCGGCTGAATGCCGAGGCCGAGGAACGAGAGACCGGCGATGAGCAGGAACACGAAGCAGAATTCCAGCCCGAATTCCGCCACCAGAGGCGCCGTGGAATTGGGCAGGATTTCCCGCCGGATGAGATACCACTTGCGTTCGCCGCGCAGCTTGGCCGCCTCGATATAGTCCATGACGACCACGTTGCCCGCGACCGCCCGGGTAAGGCGGAAGACGCGCGGGCTGTAGATCACCGCGACGACCAGAACGAGGATTACCTCGGAGGGGTTAAAGATGGTCAGCATGAAGCCCGCGAACACCGTGGCAAAGCCCGCCATGACGGCGAGACCGATGAGCCAGCCGATGATGCTGCTCTCCGAGATCGCCGCGACCATCAGCACCCCGACAACCGCCGCAAAGCCCACGAGAAGCCAGAAGCTCGTCGTGTTGTTGGCCAGGTCACCGCCGAAGATTGACAGCATCAGCAGCGCGAAGATGAGCGACGGGATCGACATGATGACGTCCGACATCCGCCCGAGGAACTGATCAAAATAGCCCCCCGTCGTCGCCGCCAGAAGCCCCGCGAGCGCGCCGAGGAAGAACGCGAGGACCGTGCCCGCAAGCGCCAGCGCCACGGTGTTACGCGCGCCGAAGATGATGCGGCTGAACATGTCGCGACCCAACTGGTCGGCGCCGAGCAGCATGTTCTCATCCGCAGGCGCAAAGGCCGACGTGATCACCTCGGCCTCGCCGAAGGGCGCGATGATGGGGGCGAAGATGCCCGCCACCGCGTAGGTGAAGATCACGAACATCCCGAAGCCCGCGGTCAGCGGTGCGGTGCGCAACTCCTTGGCCATGTTGACCGAGGAGATCGCGACTAGAAACTCGCGGAACCCGTAGGCCACCATCGCGGCCATCGCCAGCAGACCCGCCGAGACCGCCACGAACTTGAGCGCCGGAACACCACCGATGATGCCGAGCACGAACGAGACGAGCGTGAGCGAGAACAGCAGAAGGAAGGCCGACCGCTTGTTGTAATACGCCGCCAGGCAGGATGCGCCGAGCAGCAGGGTGTAGTAGATTATGACGAAAACACTCATGTCCCTGCCCCCTTATTTCGGATGCCGCAGACGCGGATTGGTGAGGATCGCGCCCACATCGGCTGCCAGGTTGAGCAGGATGAAGGTCGCGGCGAAGATCAGGCAGCAGGCCTGAACCACCGGGAAGTCACGCTTGGAGACCGCGTCCACCAGCGCCTGTCCGATGCCGGGATAGACGAACACCACCTCGACCAGGACCACGCCGGTGATGAGGTAGGCGAGGTTCAGGGCCACCACGTTGATGATCGGCGCCCAGGCATTCGGCAGGGCGTGTTTGACGATCACCTTCCAGGGCGGCGTGCCCTTGAGGCGGGCCATCTCGATATAGGGAGACGACAGCAGGTTGATGATCGAGGCGCGTGTCATGCGCATCATGTGCGCCGTCACTACCAGCACCAGCGTGAGCGCCGGCAGGAAGGTTCGGTGCAGCAACTCGCCGAAATCCATGCCCTCGCGCAAGCTCGCGATGGCGGGGAACATGCCCGTGTTGACCGCGAGATAGAGAATCAGGATGTAGCCCAGAAAGAACTCGGGGCTCGAAATCGAGGTGAGCGTCGCCACGTTGGCCACCCGGTCGAAGATCGAGTTGCGCAGCAGCGCCACGATGACACCGAGCACGATCGACACCGGCACCGCGATGGCGGCGGCGTATGTGGCGAGGAACAGCGTGTTGGCAAACCGCTCGCCGATGGTCTCGGTCACGCTCGCGCCGGTCACGATGGAATTGCCGAAGTCGAACATCACCGCGCCCGACAGCCAGTCGAAGTAACGTACGATGGCCGGTTGATCGAGACCCATTTCCTTGCGCAGCGCGGCAAGGTTCTCGGGGGTTGCCCCCTGCCCCAGCACTGCCGTTGCAATATCGCCGGGCAATAGCTCGACCATGAAGAAGATTATCACGGAAATGACCAGTAGTATGATCAGTCCCAGACCCAGCCGCTTGGCGACAAGCCCAAGGATGTCCCCCATCTTTCCCTCCTGCTGTTGTACGTCCGCGCCTTTGCCGGCTTGTTATCCGGTCAGGCTAGCGGCTTTTTCGTGGGCGGCGAAACATTTTTTCTCGTTTTCTGCCGCCGAAAGCGAAGCGAGCGGCCCCCGAACGGGGGCCGCCACCATGTCGTAAAGGGCCGGTCAGGTGGAGAACCACCAGCGGCTTGCGGCGCGCGCCCCGTCACAGGACCAGCTGGCCGCGACGTTCTCACTGCGCTCGACGCCCTTGCCCCGGGCGTAGACCCAGTTGTTGAAGAACGGCAGCAGCGTGCCGCCATCGTTGCGCATCAGCAGGCACATCTCGCGATACATTTCGGCACGGAGATTGTCGTCGAGTTCGCCCTTGGCCTGAAGCAGCAGTTCATTGAACCGCTCGTTCTGCCAGTAGGTCTCGTTCCACGCAGCGTCGGATTTGTAGGCCAGCGTGAACATCACGTCGGGCGTCGGACGCGCACCCCAGGAGACAGCCGAGAACGGCTTTTTCAGCCAGACATCGGAGTAGTAGCCGTCATTGGGCTCGCGCACCACGTTGATATTGATGCCCGAGGCCTTGGCCTGCTCGGCATAGAGCACGCACATGTCCACCGCACCGGTATAAACGCTCTCGGCCACCGACATGTTGACCGAAAGTCCCTCCTGTCCCGCCTTCTTGAGCAGCGATTTCGCCTGGTCCGGGTCATACTCGCGCTGCGGGATGTCGTCGGGCCAGTAGGGTTGCACCGGCGACAGGTGGAAGTCGTTGGCCTTGGTTGCCGCGCCGAAGGAGATCTTCTCGATGATCTCGTCGCGGTCGATGGAGAGCTTGAGCGCGTTGCGCACGTTCACGTCATCGAAGGGCGCGGTGTTGCAGTGCATCGGCATGGTGATCGCGCCGCCCGAGGGGATGTTGTCCACCTTGATGTTGGGGTTGCGCTCGAGCAGCGCCATGGTCTTGAGCTCGATCAGCGACACCGCGTCCACATCGCCCGTCACCAGCGCCGTCTGGCGCGCGTTCGGGTCGTTGAGGATGATCATGGCCACGTTGTCAAAATACGCGCCCTCGCCGTGCCAGCCGTCGTGGCGGCTCAGTTCCCACTGGATGCCGAATTCGCCCGAATCGATCTTGTAGGGGCCGGTGCCGTCGCCGGACGCCCAGTCGATGCCGCCGTTACCGTCCGAGGGGCAGATGGCAAAGTGATAGTCCGTCATCAGCCAGGGCAGGTCGGCATTGCCGCGCGACAGCGTGATGACCACCGTGTAATCGCCATCGGCCTTGACGTCGGTCACGTCGGTCAGCAGCGCCTTGGCCGCCGAGGTCGATTCGTCGCCGCGGTGATGGTTGAGGCTGTCCACCACATCCTGCGCGGTGCACTTCTTGCCGCTGTGGAAGGTGGCATTCTCGTTGAGCGTGAAGGTCCACTCTGCCGCGTCGGGGGTGGCCGACCACTCCGTCGCCAGATCGGGGCCGAGCCCGTTCTCGGGGGTGATCATGGTCAGATAGCTGCGGTGCGTGTGCGCCAGGAAGATCATCTGCCGCGTCACATAGGTGCCCGGATCGTGCGTGTCCGAGCTGTTGCCGTCATGCACACCCCAGCGGAACGTGCCGCCGCGCTGCGGTTGGGCGGCGGCGGATTTGGTCCAGAGACCAGTGGCCGCGGTAGCGGTAACACCCGCAACACCCGCATAATGCATAAAGGACCGGCGCGAGATCTTGCCCTCGCGGGCAGCCATCGCCAAGCGATCCATAAGGATTTGATCGGTTTTCCTCGTCATGAGACTTCCCTGTTTTTTGGTTGATCTGTCGTTGCAAGACTCGCTGGCGCGGCCTTGGGGTTCAGCTTCCTTGTCAGAGGCCCTGTCAGGATGCTCAAAAACGACATGTCGGTATCAAAACACGAAATAACCCCGGTTTCCAGCGTTGATAACAAGCTTTTGCAAATCAATAAGATAAGGTGACCCGGATCGCCGCGTCGCAGCATCGCGCGCCGCTCAGCCCCGCCGAGTGCGCAGTCGCGCGAAGTAATCGAGCCGCTTTTTCAGCTCGCGCTCGAAACCGCGCTCGGGCGGCATGTAGTAAACCGGGCGTTTCATGCCCTCGGGAAAATAATCCTGTCCCGAGAACCCGTCCTCGGCATCGTGGTCGTATTCGTAGCCCGCGCCGTAACCCTGCTCCTTCATCAGGGAGGTGGGCGCATTCAGGATATGCTTGGGGGGCGGCTCGCTGCCGGTCTTCTTCGCATCCCGCAGGGCCGCCTTGTAGGCGGCATAGCCCGCGTTCGATTTCGGCGCGAGCGCGAGGTAGATCACGGCCTGCGCCAGTGCCAGTTCCCCCTCGGGGCTGCCGAGGCGCTCGTATATCTCCCAGGCGTGGAGGCAGACGGTCTGCGCGTGGCTGTCGGCGAGGCCGATATCCTCGATCGCCATCCGCGTGATGCGTCGCGCCAGGTAACGCGGGTCCTCGCCCCCCGCGAGCATCCGCGCAAGCCAGTAGAGCGCGGCATCCGGGTCCGAGCCGCGCACCGATTTGTGCAGTGCCGATATGAGGTTGTAATGTGCGTCGCCCGATTTGTCGTATTGCGCCGCGCGCTTCATCAGCCGTCCGGTCAGCGCCGTGGTATCGAGCTTGCCCTCGACGCGCCACGCCGCCACCTGCTCGATCAGGTTGAGAAGCGCGCGACCATCGCCATCGGCCATCTCCAGCAGGTTTTCGCGCGCCGGACCATCGAGCGGCAAGGCGCGGCCCATTTCCTGCTCGGCGCGCTGCGCCAGAAGCTCGAGATCGGCGAGGTCGAGCCGCTCGAGCACCAGCACCTGCGCGCGGCTTAGAAGTGCGGCGTTGAGCTCGAAGGACGGATTTTCCGTGGTTGCCCCCACCAGAAGGATCGTGCCGTCCTCCATATGCGGCAGGAACGCATCCTGCTGCGCGCGGTTGAAGCGGTGGATCTCGTCCACGAAAAGCAGCGTGCCCTGCCCCTGCGAACGGCGGCGGCGCGCCTCGTCGAACACGCGGCGCAGCTCGGGCACGCCGCTGAAAATGGCGCTGATCTGCACGAAATGCAGATCGGTCTCGTCCGCCAGCAGCCGCGCGATGGTGGTCTTGCCCACGCCCGGCGGCCCCCACAGCACGAGCGAGCCGAGGCTGCCCGCCGCCAGCATCGCGCCAAGCGCGCCATCGGGGCCGAGGATCGCCGCCTGCCCGATCACCTCTGACAGCGCGCGCGGGCGCAGCCGGTCGGCCAGCGGGCGCGGCGCGGTGGCGGGGGGCTCTTCCCCGGGCGCGGTATCGAACAGGTCCGCCACGCTCAGAGCCGCAGCCGCAGCGACAGGCGGCGCCCGTCGCGCACGATGCCCAGCACCAGAACCCGGTCCACGGCACGCAACGCGGCGGCGGCGGTGGCGCTGTCGGGGATCGGTTGCCCGCCTATCTCGCGCAGGATGTCACCCGCCCGCAGCCCGGCGCGCGCGCCATAGGGGCCGGGCTCCTCGATCAGCACGCCTGTCGCCCCGAGCGGCAGGCGGAATTCCTCGATGACGGCTGGGTTGATGGTCACGAGCGCCACGCCGGGCAGTGCCGCCGCGCGCCCTGTCACGCGCCGGTCGCGCGGCGGGGTCTCGGGCACGGCGGTGAGCGTCACCGCGATCTCCGAGGTTGCGCCCTCTCGCACGCGGGTGACGTTGGCCTCGGCCCCGATGCCCGCGAGCGACAGGCGATAGACCATCTCGGCGGGGCTGTTGACGGGTTCTCCATCGACGGCGACGACCACATCTCCGGGGGCAAGCCACCCGGCGAATACGCTCTGCGGATGCACCTGCGAGATCACCAGCCCGCGCGGCCGGTCGAGGCCAAGCCCCTCGGCCATGTCAGGGGTCACGATCTGCCCCGAAAGCCCGGCCCAGGGCCTCTCGAAGCTCTCGTTACCCGCCCGTGCCTGTGCCACGAACTGCGCCACGAGATCAGCGGGGATGGCAAATCCGATGCCGTTCGACCCGCCCGACCGCGACAGGATCGCGGTGTTGATGCCGATGAGTTGGCCATTCACGTCCACCAGCGCGCCACCAGAATTGCCGGGATTGATTGGCGCGTCGGTCTGAATGAAATAGCCCCGCGACGAGCCCATCGCCGTGCCCGACCGCGCCAGTCCCGACACGATGCCGCTACTGACCGTCTGGCCCACGCCGAACGGGTTGCCGATGGCCAGCACAAGCTCGCCCACCGCGACACTGTCGCTGTCGCGCAGGCGCAGGGCGGGCAGCTTTGGCGCATCCTCGATCTGGAGGATCGCGACGTCCGCCTCCTCGTCGCCCAGAAGCACGCGGGCCGCGTATTCGCGCCGGTCGTTGAGGACCACGCGGATATCCGTCGCCTCGCCCACGACGTGGTAGTTCGACACCACGATCCCGTCTTCGGACAGAATCACGCCGGAGCCGAGCGAATTCTGCACGCGCGGGCGGGCGGGGCCGAATTCGCGGAAGAACCGCTCGAAGAACGGATCGCCCATGAACGGGCTGCGGCGGCGTTCGACGACGCGGCTGGCATAGATGTTGACCACAGCCGGGGCGGCCTGTTTCACCACCGGGACAAAGCCCGTGGCGATCTCGGTCGCGCTGCCCGGCACGCGCATATCGGCGACGGCAGGCGCGGCGAGCAGGGTCAAGACAAGACAGAGGCTTCGGAACACGAAGAGCGGCCTTTCTCGTGATTAACCGGACGCCCCGAGATATGCGGGGCGGGGGCTGGCAATGCAAGCCTCGCGCTCTTTCCTGGTCCGAATAGCCAAACCCACAGACGCAAAACCCCCGCCGGTGAGGGCGGGGGTCAGGGCCTTGCCAACTGGTTGGCCTGGCTTATTCTTCTTCGGCTTCCTCGGCGGCGACGCGGGCGCGGTCGGTGGCGCCCTTGGCATCGACGTCGCGCTCGACGAATTCGATGATCGCCATCGGCGCCATGTCGCCATAGCGGAACCCGGCCTTGAGCACGCGCACATAGCCGCCCTGCCGGTCCTTGTAGCGGGGTCCGATCACGTCGAACAGCTTGGCGACGTGGGCCTCCTGCTTGAGCTGCGCCGCGGCCTGGCGGCGGGCGTGCAGATCGCCGCGCTTACCCAGCGTGACAAGCTTTTCCACGATCCGGCGCAGTTCCTTGGCCTTGGGCAGGGTGGTCTTGATCTGCTCATGTTCGATGAGCGAGCCGGCCATGTTCGCCCACAGCGCCTTGCGGTGCTCGTGGGTGCGGTTTAGGCGGCGGTATCCTCTTGCGTGACGCATGTCGTTCTCCTTCGTGTTTTGCTTTGTCCGGCGGTCTGATGCGTGTCAGCCGCTCTCCTTGGGGCAGGATTGCCCGGTTGTCGGGGAAACCGATTTCCTGAAAAGAAATCGGAACGGAAACTTTTCAAGTTTCCGTCCCCTTATCTCAAAAGGCGTCCTCGAATTTCTTGGCGAGGTCCTCGATATCGTCCGGCGGCCAGTCCTCGACATCCATGCCGAGGTGCAGCCCCATGCCCGAGAGCACTTCCTTGATCTCGTTGAGCGACTTGCGGCCGAAGTTCGGCGTGCGCAGCATCTCGGCCTCGGTCTTCTGGATGAGATCGCCGATATAGACGATGTTGTCGTTCTTGAGGCAGTTGGCCGACCGCACGCTGAGTTCGAGTTCGTCCACCTTCTTGAGCAGGAGCGGATTGAATTCCAGCCCGTCCTCGTCGTCCTGGCGCCCTGCCGATTCCGGCTCGTCGAAGTTGACGAAGATCGACAGCTGATCCTGGATGATACGCGCGGCATATGCGACGGCATCCTCGGGGGTGATGGCGCCGTCGGTCTCGATCTTCATGGTCAGCTTGTCGTAATCCAGCACCTGCCCCTCGCGGGTGGGCTGCACCTCGTAGCTGACCTTGGTGATCGGCGAATAGATCGCGTCGATCGGGATCAGGCCGATGGGCGCGTCCTCGGGCTTGTTCTTGTCGGCGGCGACATAGCCCTTGCCGGTATTCACCGTCAGTTCCATGTAGAATTCCGCCCCCTCGTCGAGGTGGCAGATGACATGTTCCCGGTTGAGGATCTCGATGCCGGCGCTGTCGGAGATGTCACCGGCGGTGACGATACCCGGCCCCTTGGCGTTGACGGTCAACCGCTTGGGTCCTTCGACCTCCATGCGGATGGCCACGCCCTTGAGGTTGAGCACGATGTCGGTGACATCCTCGCGCACACCCGGCACGCTGGAGAACTCGTGCAGCACGTTGTCCATCTGCACCGCAGTGATGGCCGCGCCCTGGAGCGACGAGAGCAGCACGCGCCGCAGCGCGTTGCCGAGCGTGAGGCCGAAGCCGCGCTCGAGAGGCTCGGCCACGACAACCGCCTGGCGCAGCGGATCGTTGCCCGGCTTGATCTCGAGCTGTGTCGGCTTGACCAGCTCGGCCCAATTCTTGTGGATCATGCATCCCTCCATTCCTGTCGCCGCCCCATGTCCGGTGGGCCGCGACGCCCGAGGTTTTAAAATGACGTGGCGGGCCGCGCGGATGGCGCGGCCCGCTTGGTAAACGATCCGATCAGACGCGGCGACGCTTCGGCGGGCGGCAGCCGTTGTGCGCGATCGGCGTCACATCGCGGATCGAGGTAATATTGAACCCCACTGCCGCGAGCGCGCGCAGCGCCGATTCGCGGCCCGATCCGGGGCCCTGAACCTCGACCTCGAGCGTGCGCATCCCGTGTTCCTGCGCCTTCTTGCCCGCGTCTTCGGCGGCAAGCTGCGCGGCATAGGGGGTCGACTTGCGCGAGCCCTTGAAACCCATGGTGCCAGCCGACGACCATGCGATGGCATTGCCCTGCACGTCTGAGATCAGGATCTTGGTGTTGTTGAAGGACGAGTTCACATGCGCCACGCCTGTGGCGATGTTCTTGGAGGCCTTCTTTTTCGTGCGTTTGGTATCGCGTGCCATATCTGCTGCCCTCCCTTATTTCTTCTTGCCGGCGATGGGTTTCGCCGGGCCCTTGCGGGTGCGGGCGTTGGTATGGGTGCGCTGGCCACGGACCGGCAGGTTGCGGCGGTGGCGCAGGCCGCGATAGCAGCCGAGGTCCATCAGGCGCTTGATGTTCATCTGCGTTTCGCGGCGCAGGTCGCCCTCGACGGTGAAGTTGGCGTCGATATGCTCGCGCAGGGCCAATGCCTCGGCGTCCGAGAGCTCGTTGACGCGGCGGGCCTGGTCGATGCCGGTGGCCTCGCAGATGGCCCGTGCCGAGGAGGGGCCGATTCCGGTGATGTAGGTGAGGGCGACGGGCACCCGTTTCGATGTCGGGATGTTAACGCCGGCGATACGTGCCAAGTGTCTTTTCCTTTTCGTTGCGGTTCCGTAGCTCCAGAACCTTTTTTCACAACGCAGGCCCGAGGCGTTTACCGCTCCGGGCCGCAGCTGAATTCGGGATGTCGATACCACCGGGCCGCCCCCGGCGGGAATCGCTCTCGCTTGAGAGATAGGGCTGGTTATGGGGAAATGAAGGGGGCGTCAAGCCCCCGTCCGGTTATTTGTCGAGCGTCGCCGCGATAGCCGCCTTGACCTCGTCCATGCTGCCCATGCCATCGACCGGCGCAAGCTTGCCCTTGGCGTGGTAATAGCCGATGAGCGGCGCGGTTTTCTTGTAGTACTCCATCAACCGGTGGCGGACGCTCTCCTCGTTGTCGTCGGCGCGCACGGGTTGCCCTGCCGCCGCCGCCTCGGCGGCGCGGCCGACGATGCGCTTGACCAGCGTATCGTCATCGACCTGCATCTCGACCACGGCGTCGAGCGTCTCGCCCTGCTCGTCGAGCAGGTCGGCAAGCGCGTCTGCCTGCGCCAGCGTGCGCGGAAAGCCGTCGAAGATGAACCCGCCGCGCTTGTCGCCCTGCAGTTTCTCGCGGATGAGACCGATCACGATCTCGTCGGTCACGAGGTCGCCACGCGCCATCACGTCGGCCACGATCCGACCCATCTCGGAGCCGCTGTCCTTGGCCTCGCGCAGCATGTCGCCGGTGGAGAGCTGGATCATGTCGCGGCTCTCGACAAGCATCTGCGCCTGCGTGCCCTTGCCCGCGCCCGGCGGCCCCAGAAGAATGATGTTCATCGGCGGGTCCCTCCCTTGCGGCGTCCCTTCTTGCGGCCCTTGCCGCTCAGTTGCGATTTCTCGATCAGCCCCTCGTATTGATGGGCCAGGAGATGCGATTGCACCTGCTGGATTGTGTCCATCGTGACCGAGACCACAATCAGCACCGACGTGCCACCGAAATAGAACGGGATCGCGAACTGGCTGCGCAGGATTTCCGGCAGGAGCATGACCGCCACGAGATAGGCCGACCCCAGCACGAGGATGCGGTTGAGGACGTATTCGATGAATTGCTCGGTGCGCTTGCCCGGGCGGATGCCGGGCACGAACCCGTTCTGGTTCTTGAGGTTCTCGGCCACGTCATCGGGCTTGAACGCCACGTTGAACGTGTAGAAATACGTGAAGAACACGATCATCGCGGTGAAGAACACCAGATAGAGCGGCTGTCCCGGGCCGAAATAGGCAAGGATCGTGGACATCACCGGGCTGGTGGCATTACCCGAGAACGTCCCCACCGTGGCAGGCAGAAGCAACAGCGAGGAGGCGAAGATCGCCGGGATCACGCCCGCCGGGTTGACCTTGACCGGCAGGTGCGACGAGCCGCCGTCATAGACCTTCATCCCCACTTGCCGGCGCGGGTACTGGATGTGGATCTTGCGCAAGCTGCGCTCCATGAACACCACGAAGGCAATGACCGCCACCACCATCACCATCACGCCGATGATGACCGCCGGGCTGATCGCGCCCGAGCGACCGGAGGCGAAGAACTGTGCCAGGGCCGCCGGCACCTCGGCGATGATGCCGACGAAGATGATGAGCGAGATGCCGTTGCCCACGCCGCGCGCGGTGATCTGTTCGCCCAGCCACATCAGGAACATGGTGCCGCCGACCAGCGTGATCATGCACGACGCGATGAAGAACAGGCCCGGATCGGTGACCATGTCGCCCGATTGCAGGCTGACCGCGAGGCCGTAGCTTTGCAGCGTCGCAAGCCCCACCGTGCCGTAACGCGTGTACTGGTTGAGTTTCTTGCGGCCCTGCTCGCCCTCTTTCTTCAACTGCTGAAGCGTGGGCACCATCGCCGAGAGAAGCTGCACGATGATCGAGGCCGAGATATAGGGCATGATGCCGAGCGCGAAGATGCCCATCCGCCCCAGTGCGCCGCCGGTGAACATCGACAGCATCCCGCCGATGGTGGCCTGCGCCCCCTCCATGAATTCACGAAGCGCGGCGCCGTCGATGCCGGGGACGGGAATGAAGGTGCCGAGGCGATAGACGATCAGCAGCCCGAGCGTGAACAGGATGCGGTTGCGGAGATCGGTGGCCTTGCCAAGCGCGGACCAGCTTGTGTTGGCGGCCATTTGCTCTGCTGCAGATACCATGCGCGGGTCTCTCTCATGTGCGAACGCCGCCAAAGCCGGTTTTCAGCTCAGGCGGCGTCATCGGAAAACCTGAGGCGTATGTAAGCGGGCGCAGGCCCGCTCACAACCTCTTATTCGGCGGCCTGCGCCGTCGTGACCGTAAGGCTGCCCCCGGCCTGCTCGACCGCCGCGACAGCGGATTTCGACGCGCCGGACACTTGCAGGTCGAGCTTGGCGCTTACCTCGCCCTTGGCCAGCACACGAATGCCGTCGAGCTTGCGCCGCACGAGGCCCGAGGCCACGAGCACGTCCTCGGTGATCGGCTGGGCGGCGTCGATCTTGCCGGCCTCGACGAATTTCTGGATCAGGCCAAGGTTGACCACCGCGTAGGATTTGCGGTTCGGCTTGGTGAAGCCGCGCTTGGGCAGGCGCTGATAGAGCGGCATCTGGCCGCCCTCGTAGCCCTTGATCGCCACGCCAGAGCGGGATTTCTGGCCCTTGATGCCGCGTCCGCCCATCTTGCCCATGCCAGAGCCGGGGCCGCGGCCGATGCGTTTCTTGCGCTTGGTCGCGCCGTCGTTGTCACGAAGTTCGTGCAGTTTCATTGTCGCTTCTCCTTGCCGGATGCGGCCCCCAGCGACGGGAGCGGCCGAACACGGCTTTGCTGGTTGATGAGGGCCCTCGGGCCACCGGGCGCGTATAGACGCAGGTCGCGCGGGGATCAAGGGCCGAGTTGCCCGCCCGTCTGTCAGCCCACGGGCGGGTTGCGCCATGTGCTTGGGGCAAAGGGCCGGGTGAGCGCGCGTTCCACCAATGCGAGCCGGTCCTGCCCGTAGAACGGATCGCCGCCGACGACATAGGTGGGCGAGCCGAAGACGTGGCGCGCGATCGCCTCTTCGGTGTTGGCGCGGTGCAGCGCCTGCACCGGCGCGGCGCGCGCGGCGGCGAGTATGGCGTCGGCATCCAGGCCGCATCCCGCGATCAGCGGCGCGAGCGTGGCCGGGTCCGAGATATCGGCATCGTCGCGCCAATGCGCGCCGAGAATCGCGTGGGCCAGCGCATCGGCCCCCTGCCCCGCATCCTGCGCCGCGATGATCGCGCCGTTGGGCAGGGCGAGCGGTGCGTCGTGATGGGTGGGGCGGCAGTGGATCACGGCAACGCCGCGATACTCGGCCCAATGCTCTATATCGCGGCCAAAGAAGTAATCCACATGCGCCTGTGTGCGCCCGGAGAAGGGCTGGCCGCCCGCGGCCTCCACCACCGGGGACAACTCGATGGGCTTGTGCAAGAGCCGCGCGCCGTGGCGGGCACAGATTTCCGACAGGCACGCCGAGCCGAGCCAGGCAAAGGCCGAGTGTGCCGAATAGAAATATTCGATGGTCTGCATGGGGCGAGCCTAGCCGCTTGGCTCGCGCGGTACCATCGAAACCCTTTTTGTGGACACCGGGCGCGGGCGCGTTACGCTGCGAAGAGCCTGTCACGGAACCTGCCCATGCGCGCCCTGCCCCTTTGCCTTGCCCTGAGCCTGACCGCGCTGCCCGGCCCCGCGCCGCAGGCGGCGGCGGGCTGCGCGCGCGACGCGATGCTGGTCTTCGATGGGTCGGGCTCGATGGGTGAGGTGGGCCATGACCTGACTGCGCCCACGAGGATCGAGGACGCGCGCCGCGCGGTGCGCGCGGCGATGCCGGATATCGCGCCCTACCGGCGGGTGGGGCTGCTGACCTACGGGCCGGGCGGGAGTAATGCCTGTTCGGGGATCGACCTGCGCTTTGGCCCCCGGGCCGATGCAGGCCCCGCGGTGGTGGCGGAGATAGAGGGACTCGCCCCCGGTGGCCTCACGCCGCTCGCGGCCTCGGTCGCGGCGGCGGCGGACGTGCTGAGCGGCGAGGGGATCGTGGTGCTGGTGACCGACGGCAACGAGACCTGCGGCGGCACACCCTGCGCATTGGGCGCGCGGCTGGCAGAGACCGCGCCGGGGCTGACCGTGCACGTCATCGGCTTTCGCGTGGTCTATGACCCGTTTTCGTGGAACAGCCCCGAGGCAAAGGCGCTGGATGGGCAGACGGTGGCAAAATGCCTGCCCGATGCCACCGGCGGGCTGTTCGTGTCCACCGAGACGGTGGACGAACTGACCGACGCGCTGCGGGTGACGCTGGGGTGTGTGGTGGTGGGAATGCGACGTGGCGAGCAAACGATCCTGATTAGAACAAAGACATAAGACGCTAAGATAGCCCCAACGATCATTAAAGTTCGCGTTCTCGTTTCAGTTGTGGGGGTCACCCAGAACGCTTATCTTAACGAATGTTAACGATCGGTTAACGGCTTCTTTCACCAGAGGACTCATTATGAAATACATTTTCTTTGTCACCCTCCTTCTTCCGTTCGTTGCATCCACGCCGACCATCGCGGCCGTAGCTGGGCAGATAGGGCTGGAGCGTCAAACATGGGAACAATCCATCGCGCATGGAGGTGGGTGCAGGAAGAGTTCCCCTCCCGGCCAATGCTGTCATGCGGGCAAAAAGCCATACCATTGTCACTGAGAATGTCCCTGATTGCCCGGGAATGATAATGGACCCCGTTTGTAGAGCAGATGGCGTTTCGGAAGCATTTGTGACGAATCAATGTGCGGGCCGCTGGTAAGACTGTCGCGAGAAAACACTCTCGCGGTAATAATTCATAATACATAATGCGCGCGTTATGGTTAAAGCAAAACGCCCCGGCCATCACTAGCCGGGGCGTTCATTCTAGGACACGGGAAACTTCAAACGTTTCCGGGACGTTTTCCTAGCAGGAAAACGGTGCTCAGCCCTTTTCCTCGACGATCTGCACCATATGCGGGATCTTGGCGATCATGCCGCGCACCGCGGGCGTGTCTTCAAGCTCGCGGGTCTTGTGCATCTTGTTCAGGCCCAGACCGATCAGGGTCTGGCGCTGTTTCTCGGGGCGGCGGATCGGCGAGCCGATCTGCTTGACGACGATGGTCTTTGCCATGCTCAGGTCTCCTTACGCTTCTGCCGGCTCGGCGGCCGGTGCCTCGTCACCCCGTTTCAGGATGTCGGCAACCTTCTTGCCACGGCGCTGGGCGACCATGCGCGGGCTGGTCTGCTTGCGCAGGCCATCAAGCGTGGCGCGGATCATGTTGTAGGGGTTCTGCGAGCCGTTCGACTTGGCGACCACGTCCTGAACACCCAGCATCTCGAACACGGCGCGCATCGGGCCGCCGGCGATGATGCCGGTGCCGTGCGGGGCGGTGCGCATCACCACCTTGCCCGCGCCGTGACGTCCCTCGATATCGTGGTGCAGGGTGCGGCCCTCGCGCAGAGGAACGCGCATCATGCCACGCTTGGCGGCCTCGGTGGCCTTTCGGATCGCCTCCGGGACCTCCTTGGCCTTGCCCTTGCCAAAGCCTACGCGCCCCTTCTGGTCACCGACGACGACGAGCGCCGCGAACCCGAAGCGCTTGCCGCCCTTCACCGTCTTGCTGACGCGGTTGATCGCGACGAGACGGTCGGCGAATTCCGGAGCTTCGTCGCGGTCGCGACGGTCTCGGCGGTTGTCATCTCTTGCCATATCTCTCGTCTCCTCAGATCTTCAGCCCGGCGTCGCGCGCGGCATCGGCCAGCGCCTTGACGCGGCCATGATAGATGAAGCCGCCGCGATCGAAATACGCCTCGGTCACCCCGGCCTTCTTTGCCCGCTCGGCAACCGCCTCGCCGACCTTGGCCGCCGCCTCGACAGTGCATTTGCCCACGAAGCCCAGGTCCTTTTCCAAGGTCGAGGCCGCCGCCAGCGTCACGCCCTGCACATCGTCGATGAGCTGCACGCTGATATTCTTGTTCGACCGGTGCACCGAGAGGCGCACGCGCCCCGCATTCACCTTGCGAAGTTTGCTCCGAACGCGCAGGCGGCGTTTCTGGAACAGTTTTCTCTTGCTGTTTGCCATCTGTCGCGTTCCTTACTTCTTCTTGCCTTCCTTCTGGAAGATATACTCGCCCTTGTAGCGGATGCCCTTGCCCTTGTAGGGCTCGGGGCGCCGCCAGTCGCGGATATTGGCCGCGACTTGTCCGACGAGCTGCTTGTCGGTGCCCTCAACCACCAGTTCGGTCTGCTTGGGCGCCGTAACGGTCACGCCGTCGGGGATCGGGAAATCCACGTCATGGCTGTAGCCGAGGTTGAGCCTGAGCACGTTGCCCTGCACCGCTGCCCGGTAACCGACCCCGCGGATTTCCAGCTCCTGGCGGAAATTCTCCTTGGCGCCGTGCACCATGTTGGCGATGACCGTGCGGGTCATGCCCCATTGCTGGCGCGCGCGCTTGGACTTGCCGCGCGGCGTGACCGTGATGGTGCCATCTTCGATAGTGATGGTCACATCGTCGGTCGCGGTGAAGGTCTTGGCGTCCTTGGGACCCTTGATTTCGATGGTCTGGCCCGAGAGCGTGGCGGTGACGCCATCGGGCAGGGCCACGGGTTGCTTGCCGATACGAGACATGTCCGGGCCTCCCTCAAAATACCGTGCAGAGCACTTCGCCGCCAACATTGGCTGCGCGCGCGGCTGCATCCGACATCACACCCTTGGGGGTGGAGACAATCGACACGCCGAGACCCTGACGGACCTGCGGGATGTCCTTGACGCCCATATAGACGCGGCGGCCGGGCTTGGAGACCCGCTTCATCTCGTGGATGACCGGGGTGCCCTCGTAGTACTTGAGGCTGATTTCCAGCTCCGGGTGGCCCGTGGCACCGGTCGCGCTATCGTAGCCGCGAATATAGCCCTCGGAGGCCAGCACGTCGAGCACGCGAACGCGCATCTTCGAGGCGGGCGTGCGCACGGTGGATTTGCCGCGCATCTGCGCGTTGCGGATACGGGTGAGCATATCGCCGATAGGATCGTTCATCACACGGGTCTCCTTACCAGCTCGATTTCACCACGCCGGGCAGTTGCCCGGCGGAGCCCAGGTCGCGCAGCGCGATCCGGCTGATTTTCAGCTTGCGGTAATAGGCGTGCGGACGCCCCGTAAGCTGACAGCGGTTGTGCAGGCGCGTGGCCGAGCTGTTGCGCGGCAGTTGCGCGAGCTTGAGGGAGGCGCGGAAACGCTCTTCCATCGGCTTGTCCTGATCGTTGATGATCTCCTTGAGCGCGGCACGCTTCTTTGCGTAACGATCCACCAACTTCTGGCGCTTCTTCTCGCGCTCGATCATTGCTTTCTTGGCCATGTCTTGATCCTCCCCCGGCTCAGCTGTTGAAGGGCATGTTGAAAAGCTTCAACAGCGCCTTGGCTTCAGCGTCGGTCTTCGCCGTGGTTGTGATGATGATATCCATCCCCCAGACTTCGTCGACCTTGTCGAAGTTGATTTCGGGAAAGACGATGTGTTCCTTGATGCCCATCGCATAATTGCCGTGACCGTCGAAGGACTTGCCCGAGACGCCGCGGAAGTCGCGGATGCGGGGCATGGCCACGGTGATGAGACGATCGAGGAAGTCATACATCCGGTCGCCGCGCAGCGTGACCTTGGCACCGATCGGCATCCCCTCGCGCAGACGGAAGCCGGCGATGGAATTGCGTGCCGTGGTGGTGACCGCCTTCTGGCCTGCGATGGCGGACAGGTCTTCCTGCGCCGACTTGGCCTTCTTGGAGTCCCTCACCGCCTCGGCGCCGCAGCCGATATTGAGCACGATCTTGTCAAGACGCGGGATCATCAAGTCGTTGGTATAGCCGAACTCTTCCTTCAGAGCGGGCTTGATCGTGTCGCGGAACTGCGTGCGCAGGCGCGGGGTATAGGTTGCGGTATCAAGCATCGATCGCGTCCCCCGTGGTCTTGGCGTAGCGCACCTTCTTGTCGCCCTCGGTCCGGAAACCGACGCGGGTGGCCTTGCCGTTCTTGTCGAGCATGGCGAGGTTGCTGAGATCGATCGGCATCGCCTTGGGGATGCGTCCGCCCTGCGTCTGCTGGCTCTGGCGGGTGTGGCGGATCGCCATGTTCACGCCCTCGACCACGGCCTTGCCGGCCTTGGGATCGACGCTGAGGATGGTGCCGGTCTGGCCCTTGTCCTTACCGGCGAGCACGACGACCTTGTCGCCCTTCTTCAGTTTCGCAGCCATCTTACAGCACCTCCGGGGCGAGCGAGATGATCTTCATGAAGTTCTTGGACCGCAGCTCGCGCACGACCGGCCCGAAGATACGGGTGCCGACGGGCTCGCCTGCGTTGTTGAGGATCACCGCGGCGTTGCGGTCAAAGCGGATGGCGGTGCCGTCCTCGCGACGGACCTCCTTGGCGGTGCGCACGACGACGGCCTTGCGCACGTCGCCCTTTTTCACGCGGCCGCGTGGGATGGCTTCCTTTACCGAGACGACGATGATGTCGCCCACGGACGCATACTTGCGCTTGGACCCACCCAGGACCTTGATGCACTGCACCCGGCGTGCGCCGGAGTTGTCAGCGACATCCAGATTGGTCTGCATCTGGATCATGTGGTTTCTCCCGACCTGTGGGGGCTGTTCTGGCTCTTTCCCCCAGGGTTTCGATCAAACCGGATGGTGCGAAGGTTCAGGCCTCCAGCACCTCCCAGCGTTTCGACTTGGATTTCGGCGCGCACTCGATGATGCGAACCGCGTCACCTTTCTTGAAGGTGTTGTTCTCGTCATGCGCCCGGTACTTCTTGGACTTGCGGATGGTCTTTTGCAGGACCGGGTGCTTGAAACGGCGCTCGACCGAAACGGTGACGGTCTGGGCGTTGGCGTCCGAAGTGACGGTGCCTTGCAGGATTCGTTTGGGCATGGTCTCAGGCTCCCTGCTCGGCGGCCGCACCGCGGGCCTTCTCGTTGAGGATCGTTTTCACGCGCGCGGCGTCGCGGCGGGCGCGACGCATCTGCGCGGCGTTCTCAAGCTGGCCGGTGGCCGCCTGGAACCGCAGGTTGAACTGTTCTTTCTTGAGCCGGACAAGCTCGTCCCGGAGCTGGTCCGGGGTCTTGTCACGCAGATCGCTGGCATTCATCGCCATAACTTCCTTCTCAAAACACCGGCGAGCCCCTGACAAGCGTCTCAGGGTCACCCGAAACCCGGTGGATGGATTTCATCACGCACGAATCCCCAGCCTGGGCCGGGGCGCGGATTGCGGCTCTATAAGGGAGGCGGTCACGGAGGGCAAGGGAAGAATTGCCAACCCGGACCAAAGGGGCCGCCCGGAACACCGGGCGGCCTGGCAGCGGTCAGCCGTTGACGCTGTCCTTGAGCGCCTTGGCAAAGGTCATCTTGACCTGGCGGTCGGCAGGCTTGCGCATCTGCTCGCCGGTAGCGGGGTTGCGCACCATGCGTTCGGGGCGCTCGCGGCAGTAGATCTTGCCCACGCCCGGCAGCGGCACGGCGCCACCATTCGACACTTCGCGGGTGACGACGGCCACCACCGCGTCGAGCGCGGCACCGGCAGATTTCTTGTCGCTGCCCATCTCCTCGGCCAGTGCGGCAACGAGCTGGGTCTTGGTCATCGGCTTCGCCATTGTTCGGTCTCCTTCGTATCACTGCCCGTCTCTGGGGCCTCGGTGGCGCGATTAAACGCCATGATGTGGTCAAACACAACGACTAGGGGGCAAAAGCAAGGGTTTTTCCCGCATTTTGTGCCGATTTTCGCTCAGTCAGAGGAACGCTGTCTCCTCGAACGAGCGCAATTTGCGGCTGTGGATGCGTTCGAGCGGCATTCGCCGCAGCGATTCCATCGCGCGAATCCCGATCATCAGGTGGCGCGAGACCTGTGACCGGTAGAAATCCGAGGCCATGCCGGGCAGTTTCAGCTCGCCCTGAAGCGGCTTGTCGGAGACGCACAGAAGCGTGCCATAAGGCACACGGAAGCGAAAGCCGTTGGCGGCGACCGTCGCGCTCTCCATGTCGAGTGCGATGGCGCGCGACTGCGAGAGCCGCTGCACCGGGCCCGCATGCTCGCGCAATTCCCAGTTGCGGTTGTCAACGCTGGCCACGGTGCCGGTGCGCATCACCCGCTTGAGATCGAACCCGTCGAGTTGGGTTTCGGCGGCCACCGCCTCCTGCAAGGCGATCTGGATCTCGGCCAGCGCCGGTATCGGCACCCAGGCGGGCAGGTCGGCGTCGAGCACGCGATCCTCGCGCAGGTAGGCATGGGCCAGCACGAAATCGCCCAGCGACTGCGAATTCCTCAGCCCCGCGCAATGGCCCACCATCACCCAGGCATGGGGGCGCAGCACGGCGATGTGGTCGGTCGCGGTCTTGGCGTTGGACGGCCCCACACCGATATTGACGAGCGTGATCCCAGCGCCATCGGCGCGCTTGAGGTGATAGGCAGGCATCTGCGGCAGCCGGTCGGACGCGGGCAGATTGGCATCGGGGCCGGTGATCGTGGCGTTGCCGGGCACCACGAAGGCAGTATAGCCGCTCTCGGGCGTGCCGAGCGCCTGCCGCGCGAAGGCCTCGAACTCGGCCACGTAGAACTGATAGTTAGTGAACAGCACGTAGTTCTGGAAATGCCCCGGATCGGTGGCAGTGTAATGCGCCAGCCGCGCCAGCGAGTAATCCACCCGCTGCGCGGTGAATGGCGCGAGCGGGCGGGTGCCATCGGGGACCGGCTGCCAGGTGCCGTTTACGATGTCGTCATTGGTGGTCGCGAGGTCGGGCACGTCGAACACGTCGCGCAAGGTGAACGCCGCCGCCCCCTCCTGCGGCACGTCGAGCGCCGCCTCGCCCGCCACCGCGAAATGCACGGGCATCGGTGTCTCCGATAGCCCGATGGTGACCGGCACGCCGTGATTGTCCAGAAGCAGGCCGATCTGCTGCTCAAGATAGGCGCGAAAGAGGTCGGGCCGGGTGATAGTGGTGGCATAGGTGCCGGGATAGGAGACGTGACCAAAGCTCAGCCGGCTGTCGATGGTGGCGAAGGTGGTCGTGGTCAGCCGGATTTCGGGGTAAAGCGCGCGGACACGCCGCGGCGGGATCTTGCCGGTGATCGCGCCAGCGAATGCATCGCACAGGAACTGCGTTCCACGCTCGTAGAGCAGGCACAGCCGATCGACCGCCGCGCGCGCGCAAGTAAATGCCTCTGGCCCGGGCAAATCGGGTGGCAGGAGCGGAATATCCGGGTCGGCGGGGGGCATGGCTGCGTCCTGTCGCGGGGATGTGCGCGCCACGTTGACACGGGCGGGGGCCGCGATCAAGCTGCGCCCCAAAGGAGCATGCGCATGAATCTTGAGACCGTCAGCCCGGCACAGTTCGGGGCAAGCCTGCGGGGCTTTGGCCTCAACCTGCTGGTGCGCGATGTGTCCGCAGAGGCGGCCTTTCTCGCGGAGGTGTTCGGCATGGTGCCGCACCGGCTGAGCGAGGATTTTGCGATCATGGAATACCACGGCCATCTGATCCAGCTTCACGCCGATCACACCTACGGGGCACACCCCCTGCTCGGCCTCGTGCCCGAGAGCCCGCCACGCGGCGCGGGGGCGTCGCTGCACCTGTTCGACAGCGACCCCGATCGCGCCGCCGCGCGGGCGGAGGGCGCGGGCGGGCACGTCCTGCAGGCCCCCGCCAACAAGCCGCACGGACTGCGCGAGACCTGCATCCTGTGCGAGAACGGCTATGCGTGGGCGGCCTCGCGCCCCCTGACCGATGACGAAAGGAAAGACATATGAGCGTAACCGAACTCAAGCCCAACATGGAGCACTGGCAGGCGCGCGTGGACCTCGCCGCTGCCTTTCGCTGGACCGCGCGGCTGGGGATGCACGAGGCGGTGGCCAACCATTTCAGCCTCGCCATCAACGAGGACGGCACGCGGTTCCTGATGAACCCCAACCAGATGCATTTCGCCCGCATCCGCGCCAGCGACCTGATCGAGGTGGACGCCACGGACCCCGACACCATGGACAAGCCGGGCGCGCCCGACCCGACGGCCTGGGGGCTGCATGGCGGGCTGCATCGGCATTGCGGCCACGCGCGCTGCGCCATGCACGTGCATTCGATCCACGCCACCGTGCTCGCCTGCCTCGAGGACAGCCGCCTGCAGCCCATCGACCAGAACTGCGCCACCTTCTACAACCGCCATGTGGTGGACGAGGCCTATGGCGGGCTGGCGTTCGAAGACGAGGGCGCGCGCTGCGCACGGCTTTTGCGCGATCCGCGGCACAAGGTGCTGGTGATGGGCAATCACGGCGTCATGGTGATCGGCGACACGGTGGCCGAGACGTTCAACCGCCTCTATTATTTCGAGCGCGCCGCCGAGACCTACATCCGCGCGCTCCAGACCGGGCGGCCGCTTCGGGTGCTCTCGGACGCCGTGGCGGAAAAGACCGCGCGCGAGCTCGAGGAATATCCCGAACAGGCCGAGCGTCACCTCGACGAGTTGAAGGCCATCCTCGACGCAGAAGGATCGGATTACGCGGCCTGAGCGGGCGGGCGCCGGAGAGGCCGGCGCCACGCCTGCGGGACGCGGCTACCTGCGTCAGGCGCGCACCAGCGCCTCGTAGGCTTCCGCGATGTCGCGGGTCATCGCGCCCACCTCGAAGCTGTAATCGCCGATCTGCCCCACCGGCGTGACCTCGGCGGCCGACCCGGTGAGCCAGCACTGTTCGAACCCTTCCAGTTCCTCTGGCATGATGTGGCGCTCGTGCACCTTGATCTGCCGGTCCTTCAAGAGGCCGATCACGGTCTGCCGCGTCAGCCCGTTGAGAATCGCGTCGGGCAGTGGCGTGTGCACCTCGCCATCCTTGACGAAGAAGATGTTGGCCCCCGTCGCCTCGGCCACGTATCCGCGATAATCAAGGAACATAGCGTCTGAGCACCCCTTGGCCTCGGCGGCGTGTTTGGACATGGTGCAGATCATGTAGAGGCCGGCCGCCTTGGCCGCGACGGGGATGGTCTCGGGGCTCGGGCGCTTCCACTTGGCGATGTCGAGCTTGGCGCCCCTGGTCTTGGCGTCGCCGTAATAGCTGCCCCATTCCCAGGCGGTGACCGCCATGCGGATCGGGTTGCGCGCGGCCGCTACGCCCATGTCCTCGCCCGCGCCGCGAAACGCCAGCACCCGCACATAGGCATCGCTCAGCCCGTTGGCGTCGAGCACCGCGCGCTTGGCGGCCTCGATCTCGTCCACGCTGTAGGGGATCGGCATGTCCATCAGCTCGCCCGATTTCAGCAGCCGCTCGGAGTGCGCCCGGCTCTTGAATACCTTGCCACTGTAACAACGCTCGCCTTCGAAAACCGAGCTTGCATAATGCAACGCGTGGCTGAGGATGTGCACATTGGCGTCACGCCAATCGATGAGCTTGCCATCCATCCAGATCTTGCCGTCGCGATCATCATAGCTTGCCATGAGCCAGTCCTTCACCGTATTTCCATTTATTGCGCCAATTACGACCACATCGGACATAAAATTACGCGGTTTCCACGATTCGCTACCAATTCGATCTTGGAATGTCAATAAAGCTGACGTAATGTCATCTCAAGGACGATGATTTGTGAACGGGGTGCCGGTATGGGAGAGATGCAGGGTGGCGAGAACCTCTTGTTTCTCACCGACGAACAGTTGCGGCAGGGGATCGAGGCGATGTTCTTCGCCTATCGCGGCTTCACCGCCGATCCCGACCGCATCCTTGCGACCATGGCCTATGGCCGCGCCCATCACCGGGCGCTGCATTTCATCGCGCGCATCCCCGGCACCACCGTCAACAACCTCCTCGCCATCCTTGGCGTGACCAAGCAATCGCTCAACCGGGTATTGCGCACGCTGATAGAGGACGGGCTGGTGGAAAGCCGCGTGGGCACCAGCGACCGGCGCGAGCGAAACCTGCACCTTACCGAGGCCGGGGCGGCGCTGGAACGCAAGCTCTCGGACGCACAGCGCGCGCGCATGCGCGCCGCCTACCGCGCCGCCGGCCCGCAAGCGGTGGCCGGATTCCGGCAGGTGCTTGAGGCGATGATGGAGCCCGAGTTGCGCAGCCTCTACCACGCGATCAGGGAGTCCGACACATGACCGAGCCAGCTCCGCACCTGCTTATTGTGGACGATGACGAGCGTATCCGCGACCTGCTGCGCAAATTCCTTATACGCCAGGGCTTTCTCGTGTCGGTCGCGCGCGATGCTGGCCATGCGCGGCGGGTGCTGGCGGGGCTTGATTTCGACTTGATCGTGATGGACGTGATGATGCCCGGCGAAAGCGGGCTGGACCTCACCCGCGCCCTGCGCGAAACGAGTTCCACGCCGATCCTGCTCTTGACAGCCAAGGGCGAAACCACCGACCGCATCGAGGGGCTGGAGGCCGGTGCCGACGACTACCTGCCCAAGCCGTTCGAGCCGCGCGAGCTGCTACTGCGGATCAACGCCATCCTGCGCCGGATGCCCGAGCCGGAGCCAGAGGAAAAACAGCCCAAAATCGTGCAAATGGGACCTACGCGCTATGATATCGAGCGCGGTGAACTGAGCCGTGGGGGCCTACCGGTCAAGCTCACGGCGACCGAGGTGCAGCTCATGCGTATCTTCGCCGAGAACCTGCGACAGGCGATCAGTCGCACGCGGCTCGTGGAGGAGCTGGGGCGCGACAACGGGCAGGCACAGGAGCGCGCGGTCGATGTGCAGATCACCCGCCTGCGCCGCAAGATCGAAAGCGATCCAAAACAGCCGCGCTACTTGCAGACGGTGCGCGGCGAGGGCTACATGCTCAGCCCCGACTGACGGTCACGGGCAATACATTCACACACGCAAATGTGACGAGCCGATCCGCTGTTTGCGGTTGAGATTCGGCGCGCAAGCCCGCCTTCTGGGAACGGCCCCGGTGGGGTCACGCTATTTTCAACAGGAGTGATCCGACATGCGATTGACCAGAATTTTCACCGCCACGGCGACCAGCCTCGCGCTTCTGGCCGGCACTGCACTGGCCGCGCCGGTCTCGGTGACGACCGTTCTAGATCCGCAAGAGCAGATGCGCTTCGAGATGGGCGACGGCAGCAAGCATTTCGTGCTCGCCGTGCGCCGCGAGGGTGTCTCGGAAGGAGAGGGCGTGCTCGGCGGGGCCGATGTCACGGAGTTCGGCTGGCACGACATCAACCCGCCCAACGCAGGCGACCCCCAGGGTTACCTGCGCTTCACAGCGCCGAACGGTGACGTGGCGATCGTCAAGTTCACCGTGCGCGCGGTGTTCATGAAAGGCGTGGAGAAACCGGTGTTGCACGATAACGGATTTTGGGAATTGGTGAGCGGCACCGGGCAGTTCGCGGGCAAGCGCGGCGTCGGTGCGCTCAAGATCGAGCCAGCGGGCGGACCGAAGCGGCTCTTCACCCTCACCGGCGAGATCGCCGACGCCCCCTGAACGCCGCGGTGGAAAGAGGGGCGCCGCCCACGTCGCGCTCCGCGCCACTCCCGGCTCAACTCCGCGAGCGAAGCCTGCGATCGCTGTATTGCAGCTTTGACGGTGTGCGTGGTCGTGGCGCTCCCGTGACGAACTTGTCCCATAATGCTTCCTTCCATGCCTGCGAAAGGATCGCACCATCAAACCGTGGGATTGAACACTTAACTATCACCCAGGTTGCTCAGAATACTTTCAGCATTAATAATTGATTGTGCTATTTCGGTTGTTGTAGTCCGCTTAGTCATTGCCTGCTTGCGAATGATATCATAAGCCTCGCGCTCGGCAATCCCGCGATGTCTCATCAGAATGAACTTTGCGTCATTTACCTTTTGCACATTATCCAGTTTTTCCCGGAGCTTCGCCATGTCCTTGGAGAAACGTTCCTGTTCGGACTGATAACGCCGAGCCATGAGCATACTACTGAGAACACCCGCTGCGCGGACCGGTTTCATGAGGACGGCATGCGCGCCAATCTCGAGAATGACATTCAAAACCGAGGGATTTTCATACCCGATAATCGCAATGATCGTTACGGGTTTTTCGCGCTTTTCCAGAAAGCCCTTCAGCTTGGTCGCCGATTGATCGGTCACGTCAATGAGGACCATGTCGAATTTATCTGGCAGGTCTCTTGGCACAGGCCACATGTGATCAAACCCGCACCCGATCCGGTTGACCTGTTGCAGAAGCTCGTCCGCACTCCGGTCTCGTGGGTGGATCAGCAGGACATTCTGATCTCGCAGGTCGCGGATCAGGTCATGCATGACGTCCGCCACCTCGCCCGCCGCCGACGGACACCTTCTGGGTGTGGAAGCTCCAGTCATGTATTGCCGGGAAGACAAGGTAAGGGTCGGGCTTTATTGCGCGCCGAACCTTGAGATCAATCACGAATTCACCGTCCTCATTGACCGTTGCGATACGCGATTGGAGGTATGTGTGGTTGTTGTCCGGGTCAATCTTGATCTGGCCCTGTGGCGCGTCGAAGGAGGCACCGAGCAACGCCTCGCGCAGACAGTCTGTATCCATTTCTCCTGTCTCCTCCAAGGCCGCCGCAAAAAGATGGACCTGACTGTAAGCCGCTTCGCAGCAACTCGTAACATCAATAGTCGAACCAAACTTCTGTTCATAGGCTTTCAGGAAACGGCGGTTCGCCACAGAACTAATCGAACGAAAGTAAGGAGCAGCGGTGATATGACCCACCGATGCGCGTGCGCCGATCGCGTTGATCTCACCTTCGTTCGTCGTGAGGCTGGCGATGGGGCAGACACGACCATCACCGCCAGCTGCGTGGTAGGAGCGGTAGAACTCGATGCACGATTGTCCGACGATGGTGGAAAAGATCGCATCTGGGCGGACATCCATTATGTCCTTGATCACGTCATCGAAGCCATCGGAACAGGTATGCAGGTCAAAATAGCGTTCGCCAACCACCTCGCCGCCTCCTTGCCGCAGGACATTGCGCATGACGCGATTGGATTCATACGGGTAGATATAGTCAGAGCCTACGAAGAATATGCGCTTGCCGAAGGCGCTCATCAGGTAGTTTGCGAGCGGCACGCTGTTCTGGTTGGGACATGCACCGCCGTAGATCACGTTCGGGGAATATTCGAACCCCTCGTACAGGGTCGGATAAAAGAAGAGCGCATTGCGCCTCTCGACCACGGGTAGAACCTCTTTGCGAGAGGAGGACATGTAACAGCCGAAGATGACGTTTACCTTGTCTTCGATGATCAGACGCTCGGCCAACTCACCATAACGCGGCACGATCGAACCCGGATCATAGCTCACCGGCTCGAGAGGCGACCCTTTAATACCACCCATTGCATTTATTTCGTCAATCGCAAGCAATGCCCCATTGAGCTGCGACTGCTCTATTATCGAGGTCACACCCGATGTTGAAAAAAGCAGTCCGATCTTCCAGCTTCCATTCCTTGTCACGAAGTGGCACCTCTGTTCAGGAGTATTCAAATTGCACCGTCCCATCTTTGCGGTCGGCGAGGATATGTGTTGTCATTTGTTTCGATCCACCGATAGACGGAACAGGCCTGTCCAGAAGAAAGCCAGCCAGTGGGAACTCCAGATGCCGACGCATCGCCCGCCGCAAGCCGCGCGCGCCAAACCGTTTATCATAACCTTCGGAAGAAAGAAAATCCCTCAGCGTTGTGCTGATGCCGAGAGAAAGATCATGTTTGCGAAGGCGGCGGTTGAGTCTTGTCAGCTCAACATCGACAAGCGCAGGGACCTTGTCGCGCGAAATCCAGTTGAAAGTATCGACATGATCGATCCGGTTGACCAGTTCCGGTGGAAATCGCTCAAGGAGACATTTCATGACGATGTCATGTGCCTGCGCACGTCGGCTTTTCCCGAATGAACGCAACCTTCTCAGTATCCCTCCGCCGCGTTCGTCCAAAGCCATCAGTTCGCGTGCCCCGAGATTGGAGGACATGAAGACCAGGGCATTCCTGAAGGAATATGTTTTTTCACCCGACGCCACGGTCAGCAGACCGTTGTCAAAAACGTTCATGAGCGCCAGAACGACCTCGTTGCTGGCCTTTTCCAATTCATCGAACAGCACAAGCCCCGGAAGATTGCGGGTGCCTTCGATCTTTTCCTGATCGAGAATGGTGGTGCCTTCCTTGGACCCGACATAGCCTGGAGGCGCGCCCGTAAGGGCCGCCGCGTAATGCTCCTGGGCGAGCGTGTTCATATCGATGCGACAGAACGCATCGGCATCACCGTAGAGTGCGCGCGCAAGCGTTCGCACGGTTTCCGTCTTGCCCACGCCGGTCGGACCGCAGAACAAGACGGTTGCCAGAGGCTTGCGTGGATCGCCGATATCAGCCCGGACCACCTTGAGGATATCGAGCAGCTCTTTGATGCTCTCGTCCTGACCGATGATGGCGGCCCGCAATTCCGCCTCGACCAGGCCGAGGTCGAATGTGAAACGGGAAATCAAACCGGTCTCGGGCTTCCTGACGCTTTCGGCCACGGTCATGCGCGCATTCTCGTCCGCCAAGGCGGCACCGAGCTTCTGCTGGCGTGCGGTATCATGCAGTCGGTCGGTCAGAAACGGCATCGTCGCTCCATCGGCTCAAGGGGAGAGGAACGGCGCAACGTGGCGCCGTTCCCAAAGGTCGGACCGCGCAGGGTCAATCCGCTTCTTTCTCTTTCGCGCCGGTGGGCAGGCTGCCAACCGGGCAGCAGGCCACGCCAATGGTCGAGCGGGTCAGGGACTCGACATGCTCGCGGGTTTTTTCCGCATCGTTCACCCAGTTGCGGTAGAACTCGAACGGGCATTCTGCCACGCCCTTGTCGCCGTCGCCCGAAGCATGGACGCCGGTGTATCCGCGGTGAAGCAGCTTGAAGAGGTGGTTCTGCGACTGATCGTTGGCACGAGCGTCGCGGATCTCGGGGATCGACAGCTGCGCGTATTGAATTCCCATGTCTTCTTCACCGCATTCGCCCAGCGTGCGACCATCGAAGCCAATGATTGCCGAATGTCCGAAGTAGGAATAGACACCATCGAAACCCGCGGCATTCGCGACAGCCACGTAGCTGTTGTTTGCCCAGGCCATCGCCTTGGCCATGATCACCTGCTGCTCTTTCGCGGGATACATGTAGCCTTGGCATCGAACGATCAGCTCGGCCCCTTTCATGGCGCAGTCCCGCCAGATCTCGGGATAGTTTCCATCATCACAGATGATCAAGCTGACCTTGATGCCCTTGGGCCCTTCGCAGACAAAGGTTTCACTGCCCGGATACCAGCCCTCGATCGGGTTCCATGGCAGAACCTTGCGATATTTCTGCACAATCTCACCCTTGTTGTTCATGAGGATGAGAGTGTTGTAGGGCGTCTTCTTGGGGTGCTCTTCGTGGCGTTCGCCGGTGATTGAAAAGACGCCCCATGTGTTGGCCTTGCGGCAGGCGGCAGCAAAGATTTCGGTTTCCTCACCAGGAATCGTGGCCGCAGTCTCCATCATCTCGTCAGGATCATACATGATCCCTTGAGTGCTGTATTCGGGGAAGATCACCAGATCCATCCCGGGAAGCCCCTGCTTCATACCGACGACCATGTCAGCGATATTCTGTGCGTTTTCCAGAACTTCGGCCTTGGTATGCATCCGGGGCATCTTGTAGTTGACGACCGCAACGCCAACCGTGTTGTCGCTGCTGGAGATGTCACCGTGTCTCATGTCTTGTCCTTTCCTTCAGGTGCTTCGTTGCTGCTTGCCCGACCCTCAGAAGGTCAGGTGCTTCTCCACGACGGAGTCGGTGAGATCCGTGCTGTGCCCGCTCAGGACCACGCGGCCCTTGTCGAGCACCAGAAAGCGGTCGGAGGCGCGGCGCGCAAACGGCACGTTTTGCTCCACGAGGATGATGCCGAGACCGCGTTCCTTGTTCAGTCGAATGATGGCTTCTTCGATCTGTTTGACGATGTTGGGCTGGATGCCTTCGGTCGGCTCGTCGAGAATGAGTATCTTGGGATCCATAGCGAGCGCCCGCGCGATTGCCAGTTGCTGCTGCTGTCCGCCGGAAAGGTCTCCGCCTTTGCGACTAATGAACTCATCAAGTATCGGGAACATTTCAAAGAGATGCTCGGGAATATCGCGCCTGCCGTCGGGGCGAGCGAACGTGCCCATCAGGATATTCTCCCGCACCGTGAAGCTCGGGATGATCTCACGGCCCTGTGGAATGTAGGCAATACCGAGTTGCGCCCGTTGCGACGTGCTGAGGCCGAGCAAGTCGTTCTCTCCGAACACAAGTCCGCCATCGCAGCGATGGGTGAGACCCATGATCGATTTGAGCAACGTGGTCTTGCCGACACCGTTACGGCCCAGAATTGCGAGAAACTCGCCCGGGTTCAGATCGAAGGAGATACCCTGGATAACCGGGCTCTTGCCATAGAAGGAGTAAAGGTCCTTTGCTCGCATGGTTTCCATGATCAATGCCCCAGATACGCTGTTTTGACGTCTTCGTTGGTCTCGATCTCTTCAATCGAGCCCTCGGCCAACATCGATCCGCGGTTCATGACGACGATGCGATCCGCGACGGTGCGGACGAACGACATGTCATGCTCGACAACGATAAGCGTGTGCGACTCACTGAGAGATCGGAATATCTCGGCTGTGCGCCCAGTTTCCTCGATGGTCATGCCGGCGGTGGGTTCATCCATGAGGATCAGGCGGCTGTCCTGCGCGATGAGCATGGCGATTTCGAGCCATTGTGTTTCACCGTGTGACAGGTTGCCGGCCAACTCATTGGCCTTGGCCTCGAGCCCGATGCGCTCGAGGATCGGTGCCGCGGCGTGCCCGTCCGACAGGGCGAAACGCGTGAGGGCGTGCAATATTCCGGGTCGGCGCGAGCGGGCCACCGACAGGTTTTCGGCCACCGTCAATTCCTTGTAGACGGAAGGCACCTGAAACTTGCGTCCGATACCCAAACGCGCGCGCCGGAATTCCAGCAAGTGCGATATTTCGGTTCCCTCGAAGCGGATCGAGCCGCCGGTTGGTTGGGTCTTCCCGCAGATGAGGTCGAGTGTGGTCGACTTGCCCGCGCCATTCGGACCGAGAAGACAGAGGATTTCGCCTTCGGCCACGCTGAAGCTGAGACCATCAACTGCCCTTAGCCCGCCGAAATCGACATGCAAATCGTTTACCTGCAGTTGAGACATGATCAGTTCTCCTGTCCGGACTTGACCGGTTCGGGCTGCAAATGCGGCCTCGTCGAAATGGTTCGTTCTTTCTGGAGTCGACCGCCGATGAACCGCCATGCATCCCCAACCAACCCGTTCAGGCCGCGCGGCATGAACATCACCACGAAAACGAAGATAACGCCGAGCATCAGGTTCCATCCTTCGACAAAGATGTCCGACAGACGCCCTTCGAGGAGATTCACCAAGATTGCACCGATCGCAGCAGCGAGAACGGAGTCCCGTCCGCCGACGGCACACCAGATCACGATGGCCAAGCTGAACGAGACGCTCATGTAAGTCGGGGACGCGAATTCCAGCACCAGCGTGTAAAGCATGCCCGCCCAGCCCGCGAGCGCCGCCGAGATACAGAAGATGACTGTCTGGAAATTGGCCACGTTGTAGCCCAGGAACCGGGTTCGGTCAGCATCCTCGCGTATCGCACGCAGGATCAGCCCGAACTTGCTGTGCGTGAGGTAGAGCCCGATTGTGATCGCTGTGACCAGACAGCCTGCGACCAGATAGTAGAAGCCGACGCCATAGGTATCGACGCTCCAGCCCAGCACATTGAGCGGGGCCAGTCCTGTCAGGCCATTCTGGCCGCCAGTGATGCCCTGTTCCTCGATCACAACCAATTGGAAGGCCACGAGAAAAGCCAAGGTGATGATCGCGACAAAGACGCCGGCAATTCGCGCGCGGAACATGAACATTGCGATCAGTCCGCCTACGAATGCCGGCACCAGGAGCCCGGCCAACAGGGTAAAGCCGAGTGAGTGAAAGGGGACCCAGATCAGCGGAAGCTCTGGGACATTGTTCCAACCCATGAAGTCGGGAAGCCCGTCGCCACTCGCCTTGAGTTTGAGATGCATGGCCATGGCATAAGAGCCCATGCCGAACGTCGCCGCCTGGCCAAGATTGAGCAGTCCGGCGCCACCCCACGATAGCGCCAGCGCAAGAGACGCGATGCCAAGCGCGAGATACCGGGCAAACGTGTTGAGCTCGAACCCGTCGAAACCCATCAGTGCGGGCACTCCCAGCACGATCACCAGTGCAAATATCACCAACGCCACAAGGTCGTAGAATAATCTCGTCGTCATGTTGTTCTCCTCAGCGGCGCGTGTTTGAAGGGAAGAGACCGCGCGGACGGAACCTGATCAGAACGATGATTCCAGCCAGCACTGCGATACGACCAAGGGTGTCATTGAACAGCATTGAGAAGAGCGCCGTCGCCTCACCGATCAGCACCGCCGCGCTGGCGGCACCCAGCAAGCTGCCAAGCCCACCAACGATCACGACGAGGAACGCATCGACGACAAGGCCCGTTCCCATGGTGGGAATGGTGCTGAAGAGAGGCGTGATTAATGCACCGGCTACTCCGGCAAGGCCCGCACCATAGGCAAACGTGACCGAATAGATATGCTTTGCTTCTATGCCATAGCATTCGGATATCTGCCGGTTCTGAATAACGGCACGAAGTTTCATGCCAAATTCGGTGCGCGTCATGAGTGCCCATGACGCGGCCAGAACGGCCAGCGAAAACAAGATCACGAATATGCGGTAGTTCGACATCACGAGCCCGCCGATCTCAATGTTGCCACTGAGAAGTTCCGGGCCTTTCACGAAGCGCGATTCCGCGCCAACGGACAATCGCACCACCTGTTGCAGGATGATCCCAATGCCCCAAGTCGCAAGGATCGTGTCCAACGGGCGGTGGTAGAGCCGCTGAACAATAACCCGCTCGATGATCCAGCCGACCGCGCCCACGGCCACGAAGACGAATGGCAAGGCCACGATGATGCTGAACCCTGCATAGGTCTGTAGTGCCCACGCGGCATAGGCGCCGAGCATGACAAACTCACCATGTGCAAGATTGATGACGCCCATCGCGCCATAAATGATAGCCAGCCCCAAGGCGATCATCAGCAGGATCGAGGCCATGCTGAGACCGGCGAACATCTGGTTCAATATGACGTCCATCGATACACCCTTCCAGTTGACCCGGCTCCTGTGTCGGAGCCGGGCAGTCCGGTTCTTGTCGGATTTTTGTGCTTGGCGTCAGGCCTGCACCAGGCCCTCGCCGGTGCATGTCTGCCCCTCGTAGGCAGCATATGGCAGGGGGGCGACGCGCTCTTGCGATTGAAGCAGAACTTCGGCCTGGCCATTCGACTGCCACTGACCGATCTTGGGCCAGAGATGCGTGTGGAGGTTCTCGTCGATCAGCACTTCGCCCTGCGGCGCGGTGAGTGTCAGGCCTACGGCGGCATCACGGATCGTCTCCGGGGTGATGTTCGCCGGGTCCAGCTTCTCCAGTGCCGCTTTGAACTGATACACTTGGAAGTAAGCCGCTTCGCTGACGAAGTGCGTGACCTGGTCCGCGCCATAGCGTGACTGGTAGGATTCGACGAACCGCTCGTTTTCCGGTGTTTGGGTGCCCATGAAGTAGGGAGCGGACGAAAAGTGGCCGGCCGCGGCCTCGCCGCCGATAGCCTTCACCTCGACCTCGGAACGCGTGAGGCTCACGACCGGCATTTTGGCCGGATCAAGCTCTGCCGCATGGTATTGCCGGGCAAAAGCAACGTCGGAGTCTCCGACGACGGTCGCAAAGATCACATCCGGCTCTTCTGCGCGTATGCGGTTGATCACCGAGCTGAAGTCCGAGTGCCCCAGTGGCACGTATTCCTCGTGCACCACTTCACCACCGTGCTTGGCCAGCAGGGTCTTGCAATAGTTGTTTTCCTCTTTCGGATAGACGTAGTTGTTGCCGATCATGTAGAAGCGCGGCCCGAAGTTCTCGATCGCCCACGGGATCAATTCGTCCTGCTGCTGGTTCGGCACGGCACCACCATACATCACGTTGCGCGAGCATTCGCGACCTTCGTAGAGCGTCGGATACCAGTAGAGATTGCTGCGCTGCTCTGTAACCGGGAGCACCGCCTGACGGCTTGCCGACGTGTAGGAGCCGAAGACGCTCACGCATTTGTCACGGATCATCAGACGACGCGCCCGGTCAGCGTAGGTGGCCGGATCAGACGCCGGATCCTCAATGATGGGCCGCAGTTGGCGACCATGTACACCACCTGCCGCATTGATCTCCTCGATCGCCATCAAAGCGGCATCGTGAAGGGTGCTTTCGACCACGGCCACGGCACCAGTCAGTGAGAACAGCAAGCCCACTGGAATATCGTTGCCCTGTGCAGCTGCGCGGCCAATCGTCGTAAGCAAGGCCGGAGCCGACAGCGCGCCGGCTGTCCCCACAGCTCCGACACTGCTCAGAAAATCGCGACGTTTCATACTGACTTCTCCTCTGTTGGATCCGAGCGGCCGGTTCATTCGGCAACAAAAAAAGGCCCTTCAACGCGGTTCGTGACCGCAGTTGAAGAGCCTCTTTGCTCATTTGATTTTCAGACTCGCATTTGAGCCTGAAACGATCGTTATGCAGAAACGAATTTTTTGCAACAATATTTTACTAAGGAGTTTTAGATGCTTAGAAGGTTACTGAAGAAGTCGGACTTGAAAGACGCCACGCCTGCCGTCGTGATTTGGAAGCGGGTCACCCGCGGATGCGGACCTCAGATCCAGGCCGCGCCGTTCGTCAGCCCGGACGGGATTTCGGTCGACGGGCCCACAACACGCCAGCCACCAAAGAAAGCGCACAAGACCTGATGGAGCACGAGGAGTTGCGCGCTATTGCGCCACACTGCAGCTGTTCACATGCGGAAGTGGGCATCTTCATGGACGAGATAGCCCGGTATCTCGGGCACTCGGATTCGCGGATCACCGCCCCCATCTACGCGCGCGACAGCCCGGAACATATTCGCAAGGCGGCCAACGTACTGGAATTCAGCCAGCGTTCAGGTTCAATGAACCTGAGAACCCTGTCTTGAAGAAGAAAAAGGCCCCGCTGGGGGCCTTGTTTCATTGGTCGGAGTGAGAGGATTCGAACCTCCGGCCCCTGCCTCCCGAAGACAGTGCTCTACCAGGCTGAGCTACACTCCGACCGTGGCGGGCGGGATAGACGAGGGCCGGGGCTTTGGCAAGGCCGAAATGCGCCCCCGCGCCCACGTCAGAGGCTTTCGTCGAGCGCCGCGAGCACGGCGTCGCCCATGCCCGAGGTGCTGACCGGCGTGCCGCCCTCGGGGCCCATCAGGTCGGCGGTACGCAGACCGTCGGCAAGCACCTTTTCCACAGCCCGCTCGACGCGCGCGGCCTCGTCGCCCATGTCAAAGGAATAGCGCAGCGCCATGGCGAAGCTCAGGATACAGGCGATCGGGTTGGCCTTGCCCTGCCCCGCGATATCCGGCGCGCTGCCGTGCACCGGCTCGTAGAGCGCCTTGGGCCGACCGTTCTCCATCGGCAGGCCGAGCGAGGCCGAGGGCAGCATGCCCAAAGAGCCGGTGAGCATCGCGGCGAGATCCGACAGCAGGTCGCCGAAGAGGTTGTCGGTCACGATCACGTCGAACTGCTTGGGCCAGCGGGTGAGCTGCATCGCGCCCGCGTCGGCATACATGTGGCTGAGTTCCACATCCGGGTATTCGGCGTCGTGCACCTCCTGCACCACCTCGCGCCAGAGCACGCCCGATTCCATCACGTTCGCCTTTTCCATCGAGCAGACCCTGTTGTCGCGCTTGCGGGCAAGCTCGAACGCCGAGCGGGCCACGCGGGCGATCTCGGACTCGGTGTAGCGCTGCGTATTGATGCCGACGCGCTCGTTGCCCTCCTTGTGGATGCCGCGCGGTTCACCGAAATAGACGCCAGAGGTCAGCTCGCGCACGATCATGATGTCGAGGCCGGCAACGACGTCCTTCTTCAGCGACGAGAAATCCGCCAGCGCGTCAAAGCATTGCGCGGGCCGCAGGTTGGCGAAGAGGTCCATCTCCTTGCGCAGCCGCAGAAGGCCACGCTCGGGCTTCACGCTGAAATCGAGGCTGTCGTATTTCGGCCCGCCCACGGCCCCCAGCAGCACCGCGTCGACCGCCTGCGCCTTTTCCATCGTCGCATCCGCCAGCGGCACCCCGTGCACGTCATAGGCGCAGCCGCCCACCAGGTCTTCGCTCACGTCGAAGGCGATGCCGCGCCTCGTCCCGAACCAGTCGATGATGCGGCGCACTTCGGCCATCACCTCGGGGCCGATGCCGTCGCCGGGCAGGATGAGAAGCGAAGGGGTGCTCATGGCGGTCTGTCCTTTGAAATGTCTCGTTGCGTGGATGGCCTATAGGCAGGGGTGGACGGGGTCAAGAAAGCCCACTCAGTCGAGCGTGAGATCGACCCATATGAGCCGGTGCGGCCCCGCTGCCTCTGCCTCCGCCCGGTCCGGCGCATCCTCGGGCGGCCAGAGGATGCCCGCGCCCGTCACCGCCAGATCGGCGGAGGGCAGGATATAGCTCACCCGTAGCGGGCCCGTCTCATCCCACGCCACGGTGGCGCGCCCCGGCAGCGGATCGCGCAGGCGCGGATCGGCGAGCAGCGCGCGGATCCCTCCGCGCCGCCCCTCGCCCGCGTTCGGATCGAGGTTGGCGTCGCCGATCACGACGAAGCGACGCGTCGGCGGGTCGCCGAACGCGCCGTCGAGATAGCGCTGCCAGAAACGGATTTCGTCGTGGTTGCGTCGCCCGTTGCGATCCTCCTCGCCGTCGAAGACCGGCGTGGTGGCGTGAAACGTCATGAGCGAGACAGACCCCGAGGGCAGCCGCAGCGGCACCACCCAGTGCCCCACCGACGACAGCCGCTGCACGGCCTGCGCCTCCTGCGACGGAAACGGCCGCCCGTCGGGCCAGCCTGGTAGCAGCGCGCCCGGCAGATCCCGCCACAGCATCGCCGAAAAGTCGCGCGCACCCTCGCGGTCCAGCGGATAGCGCGACAGGATCGCCATGCCGCCCTGTCCCGAAAACGTGCCATACCCTTGCGCATCCCGCGGCCCCCCGCGCCGCCCATCGCCATCCATATCGAGCCCCGTGGGCCAGCCGGTATTGGGCCTTAGCGCGAAGAGGTGGGGATAGTTGGGGCCATTCTCGGCGATCCGATCGCGCAGCGCCGAAAGCGCGCGCAGGCCGTAGTCATAATCGACCCCCTGCACGACCAGAACGTCCGGCGCCACCGCCGCGATCAGCCCGGCGATGGCCTTGATGCGTGGATCGCCGCCGCGCCGCAGGTCGCGCAGCAACAGCCCCGGCCCATCGCGGTCAAGCTCGAGGTGCCAGGTCGCGAGCCGCAATGTCCCGGCCCCGGCCCCGGCAGAGAGGGCGGCCACGAAAAGCGCCACCAGCAGCACAAGGCGCGCGCTCACACGCCCTGAAGCACGCGGCCCTCGTCGACGGGCGATTGCGCGGCGGCGTAGGAGCGGCGGCGCTTGTCCTCGATCATTGCCGCGATCCGCTGCATGGCGATGCCCCGCATCAACAGGCTTGCCGGCAGAAAGGCCCATGCGCTCACCGTCCAGATCAGTGTTTGCGGATCGGCCAGCGAGACCGGGCCGAAAATCGCCGCAGCAATCCTGACGATGGCAGGAATGGCAAAGGGCAGCAAGAGCCCCAGCACGAGGTTGAGCACCGCGTCACGGCGCAGCCGGTAGAGGACATCGCCCCCGCCCGTCGGATCAAAAAGCGGCAGGTTGATCCACACGTTGAACGGCCCGCTGCGCGTGGGCCAGCCAAGAAACCGCACGAAGACGGCAAAGACCAGCACCATGCCGATCGACAGCGCATAGGCCAGCGCCGAGGCCCGGCGCAGCATTCCGGACAGCCCCGCATCGGCCTCCCCGGGCAAGAGCACCACCACCAACCGGACGGGCGAGAACGGGAAATCGAGGATATCCGCCAGACGCTCCGCCGCGCCGTTCAGGCTGCCCGAAACGGCAGAGGGCACCACCTGGCCGCGCAACATGATCGATAGCGCGACCAGGATCGCGGCAAGCGTGAAGAAGCGCAGCCGGTTATAGGGCGGGGCAAAGCGGAATTCGAGCATGCCGGGATAACGCGAATTGTATTCCATCGCGGTAAAGACCGCGGCCAGGAGCGCCAGCACGAGCACGATCTGCGCGGTCCCCCGATGCGTGAACGGAATCAACAACGCCGGCGTCGCCACCAGCATGGCCATCAGGAGTGCCCGCGCCAATGCGCCAGGTGTCTGAGAGACCACCGCTCTTTCCCCTTCATCCCGACCGGTCGCGATACGTTGCCGCGCCCTTGTGTCGTTTTGATCCCACCAAATGTGGCGGGCTGCCTCATTGCTGCCCTATTCTTGCCGCGTTTCCTCTAATGCCGCAAGGCACGGGGTCAGCCAACAAAAAACATGGGGCAATTTCGTGGCAGGACTGGTGCAGGAATACATCAATGCATCGGAAAATTTTGGCGCGATTCCCGTCGATTACATCATGTTGTGGTCCGCAGCGGCGCGACCACCACACACCGCGATCCACCCCGCCGCGCGGCGGGGTGGAACCCGTTAGCCGCGTCAGACCCAGGGGCGCGCCTGCGTGGCGCGGGCCTCGAAGGCGTCAATCGCGGCGGATTTTTCCAGCGTCAGCCCGATATCGTCGAGCCCTTCGAGCAGGCAATGCTTCTTGAACGCGTCCACCTCGAAGGAAAACACCTCGCCATCGGAGGTCGAGACGGTTTGCGCCTCGAGGTCCACCTCGATGCGGGCATTGGCGCCCTTCTCGGCCTCTGTCATCAGCACATCGACCTGTTCCTGCGGCAGGGCGATGGGCAGGATGCCGTTCTTGAAGCAGTTGTTGTAGAAGATATCCGCATAGGAGGGCGCGATGATGCAGCGGATGCCGAAATCCTTGATCGCCCAGGGCGCGTGCTCGCGGCTCGATCCGCAGCCGAAATTGTCGCCCGCAACGAGGATCTGCGCGTCGCGATATTGCGGCTTGTTGAGCACGAAATCAGGGATTTCATTGCCGTCATCGTCATAGCGCATCTCGTCGAAGAGATTGACGCCCAGCCCCGAGCGCTTGATCGTTTTCAGGAACTGCTTGGGGATGATCATATCGGTATCGACATTGATCAGCGGCAGCGGCGCGGCGATGCCGCTGAGTTTTTCGAACTTTTCCATCACATCATCTCCCGGACATCGGTCAGCCGACCGGTCACCGCCGCCGCCGCTGCCATGGCGGGGCTCATCAGGTGGGTGCGCCCGCCGCGGCCCTGGCGGCCTTCGAAATTGCGGTTGGACGTGGCCGCGCAGCGCTCACCCGGCGAGAGCTGATCGGGGTTCATCGCCAGGCACATGGAACAACCCGCAAGCCGCCATTCGAACCCTGCCTCCTTGAAGATATCGGCCAGGCCCTCTTCCTCGGCCTGTGCCCGCACGAGACCCGAGCCCGGCACGATCATGGCGCGCAGGCCCTCCTTAATCTTCTTGCCCTTGAGGATTTCGGCAGCGGCGCGCAGGTCCTCGATGCGGCCATTGGTGCAAGAGCCGATGAAGACGGTGTCGATCTCGACCTCGCTCAGCTTCTGCCCCGGCTTCAGCCCCATGTAGTCGAGCGCGCGTTTCGCCGCGTCGACCTTGCCGCCGGTGAAGCTCGACGGATCGGGCACCTCGGCGGTGATCGGCAGCACGTCCTCGGGGCTTGTGCCCCATGTGACGACCGGCGTGATCTCCTCGCCCTTCAGCGTCACCACCTTGTCCCAATGGGCATCATCGTCGGAATAGAGCGTCTTCCACCACTCCATCGCCATTTCCCACTGCGCGCCCTTGGGCGTATGGGGGCGGCCCTTGATATACTCAAAGGTCACCTCGTCCGGCGCGATCAGGCCCGCGCGCGCACCGCCCTCGATGGCCATGTTGCACACGGTCATGCGGCCTTCCATCGACAGCGCGCGAATGGCCTCGCCGCAATACTCGATCACGTGGCCGGTGCCGCCCGCGGTGCCGGTGGCGCCGATCACCGACAAGGTGATGTCCTTGGCGGTCACGCCGGGCGAGAGCTTGCCGGTGATCTCCACCTTCATGTTCTTGCCCTTGCGCTGGATCAGCGTCTGCGTGGCCAGTACATGCTCCACCTCGCTGGTGCCGATGCCATGCGCCAGCGCGCCGAAGGCGCCGTGCGTGGCGGTGTGGCTGTCGCCGCAGACCACGGTCATGCCCGGCAGGGTCCAGCCCTGTTCAGGGCCGACGATATGCACGATGCCCTGGCGGATATCGTTCACCGGGTAATAGTTGATGCCGAAATCCTGTGCGTTCTTGTCCAGCGCCTCTACCTGGATGCGGCTCTCGGGGTTCTCGATCCCCTTCACCCGGTCAGGCGTGGTGGGCACGTTGTGATCGGGCACGGCAATGGTCTTTTCCGGCGCACGCACGGCGCGCCCCGCCATGCGCAGCCCTTCGAATGCCTGCGGGCTGGTAACCTCGTGGACGAGGTGGCGGTCGATATACAGAAGACAGGTGCCGTCGTCGGCCTCGTGGGCCAGATGGGCATCCCAGATCTTGTCATAGAGTGTCTTGGGGGACATGGGTCCTCTCCCGTTGCTGATGGCTGCGGTCGGATGGTAAGTGGGGCGCGCGCCGTCAGAGACGCGCCAGCACAGAGTGCTGCGCACCAAAGAAGCGCCAAGGCAGGCGCGCGCGATCATCCATGTCGAACACCCGGGTCATGCCTCGCAGATACAGCGCCGCCGCCCCGCTATCAAGAGGCCGCCCACACCAGGCTTCTCCTGGCCGCAAATATCCTGCAAATACCCCGGTGGCAGCGGCCCCCGCTTCCGGACACCGCCAGCCCCTTCAGGCCGCCTCGTGCCGCAGGATCGCCGCCTCCGACGGACTGAGGCAACGCCGCGCGTACCCGCCATAAAGATGCGGCTCCTGCCCCAGATTTGGGTCGAGCGCCAGCAGCCGCGCACGATCCGCCTCGGTGAGCGTCGAAAGCGCCGCGCTCGCCGGGTGAAAGCTCTCGGTCTCCACGCCGTTGGCCCAGATGATCTCGTGCCCGGGCAGGAGCAAGTGGATATAGGTCACCTCGCGCGATGCCAGGTCGACGGTAACGCTGTCGTTGTTGATGAGATCGCGCGCCATCACCAGCACCTCGGGAGTGTTGAACAGCGACCGCGCCACCTCGCCGCGCACCAGCATGCGATGCTCGGGACTCACCAGCAGCGTGGCGTCGGGCACGTCGCTGCCCAGCGCGCCCGCGCGCAGCCGCACCGGGCGCAATCGCGGCATCGCGAAGAGCCGCGCCCCCGTCATGCGGCGGCTGCCGACCCAGCGGATATCCTGCAAGCCGCTGTCACGGGTCTGCACCCGGTCGCCCTCGCGCAATTCTTCCACAAGTCGCGGGCCCTCGGGCGTCTCGATCCGTGTGCCGGGGGTGAAACAGATCACGCCGCCCGATGCCGGGCTTGTCGCCGCCCCCTGCATGCCGTCAAGCGAATGATGGACCACCCACATCTCTGTGCGCTGCGGCGGGAACTCGTCGAGAAACATCAGCAGGGGCTGCGCGCCACCCTCGACCTCGATCACCGTGACCGTGTAACTGCGCAGCCCGTCGGTGACCACGAAGCCCAGGTCGCTCATCGGCTCGTCTACCTCGATGCGCTCCAGGTCGCGCCGCCCGCTGATCGCCGCACCGACCAGCCGCCGCACCATCCGAGCCGCGCGCCTGCGCTGCACGGCCTCGCCCTGCGCCATGTCCAGCCGCAACAGATTGGGCGGGCCGTCCACGCGGACCGCGTCGCCCTGCCAGGACCATGTCATCCCGACAGACATGGCCTGCGGCGGTAATGCGCGCTGACCATCCAGTTCCGTTTGCGACCAGGAGATGACGAACGTGCCACGAAAGCCCGTCCCCATGCCTGATACCTGCCTCTCGTCTTTTTTTATTGGCTTGACAGTAGCAAATCTGATTCGCCCTGCAAACCCGGGTTTGCAAATTTTTAGAAACGCAGCCGAAATTGCAGCGATCCAACCACCTGTCCCTCGCGCTGCCCCTCGAATTCCTCGCCGAGCCAGGTCACGCCGTAGAAGAGCGCGCCGCCGCCCTGCCCTTCCCAGTGGACCCCGCCGCGCACCCGCGTGCGCGTTTCCTCGACCTGCACGCCGCTGCGCGACGGCAGCAATTCGCTGTCCTCGACATGGGCGATATCCGCCCCGATGATGAAGGCATAGCCGGGCGCATCCTCGCGCACCACCCGGTAGCGCTGGCCGGTCACCGGCTCGCGCACAAGCAGCTCGCCCCGAGTGAGGCTGCCGATGGTAATGTCGGCCCCTGCGCGTACCAATGTCTCGATCCCGGCCCGCGCCTCGGCAAAGGGCCGCAGCCGCACGCCCCCCAGATCGAAGCTGCGCCCCGCCTCCACCACGGCGGTGGGGTGAAACCCGTCACTCACCTGATTGCGCCGCACGCCTGCGGACAGATCGTCGCCGCCCACGATGTCGTGAAGAAAGCCCTGGAAATCGTCGAGCCCTGTCTGTGAACCGGTCACCACGAGATCCGCGCCCACCGCGTATTCCATACCTGCGCGCGCGACGTGGCTGTGCAGCCCGAGGCTCAGCGCCCCGGCAAAGGGGCGATCCCCCGGCGCCGGGGTCGACACGTCGTCCGGCGCGATGATCTCGCCATTGAAGCGAAGCTCCAGCATCTCGCCCAGCCGTGCGGGCGCCGTGCCGTTCCAGCCCGGCGCGTAAACGCGGCTCGACGCGACCGACCCGCTGCGCCAGCGATCATGCCCGTCGCCGATAATGTCATTGGTGAAGACGAGGCCATAGCCGACGCGATAGCGGCCCTCCGCCTGCGCAGCCCCCGTGACGACAAGGCAAACCCCGAGGGCCCATGCAAAAAGACGCACCATCGCGCGTGCTCCTATCCGATGCCCCCCCGGGCAAGACAAGGTGTAGCACCGACACAGGGCAGTATTCCAGCGAAACCGTGGCATGGAGGGGGCAATCCGAAACGACACCTCACATCCTCGAACCTGGCCCTAGGTGTTCAGTCCCGACGCCCCTCGCTCCGCCCGAAGAGTTCCCCGCTTTCGCGGGGATGACGGAAGCGATCACAGCGCCCGCATCCAGAATTGCAGGTCGTGGTCGGTCTCGGTCGTCCGGTCGATATCCTTCCAACGGAACTGCGCCACCGCCCCCGTGACCGGCGCATAACCACGCTTGCGCCAAAAGGCGTCGAGCGGGCGATAGCCCTCGGGGCGCAGGGGATGATCCACCGGGCGAACCACCCCGCAGAACGCGCAATGCGTCCGGCCAAGGGTGCGGGCATGCGCCTCGCGCGCGTCAAAGAAACGGTGCCCGACCCCCTGCCCGCGATACTCGGGCAGCAGAACGCTCTCGGCGCAGTAGAATATCTGCGTGAGCGGCACGCCACAGCCCGCCAGCGCCGCGCCGAAATCATCGGCGTGGTCCTCCATCGGGGTGCCGGTCGCCGCGCCCACCAGCCGATCGCCATCCCAGGCCCCCACGAGGATCGCGTCGTCGCTGTCGCGATAGACCTGAAGATAGCCTTCCTCGTAGGCGAGATCACCGTCATAGAGATAGGGAAAGGCGCGAAATACCTCGATCCGCAGCCGCGCCACCCCGGGCAGCGCCTCGGCCAGCGCCGCGCCCGTAAGCCGCGCCACCCGGATCATGCCGCGACCTGCCGCATCCAGTCGGCGAGGTTGTAATGGGTCACCACCCGCGTGATGTGCCCGTCCTCGAGCGAAAAGAACGACCCGGCAGGCAGCCGGTAGGTCTGCCCCCGCGCCTCGGGCAGGCCCTCGTCCGTTGCCAGATAGGTGCCGTTGACGATGTATTCGGCCGCCGCCCGCGTGCCGCCTTCGGCCTCGAAGATGACCATGTCGGTCAATTCCTCGCGGTAGCAGTGGCTCATATGGTCGCAAAAGGCGCGAAAGGCGTCTTTGCCGGTGCGTACCTGTCCCTCGTTCACGAAATGGCGCACGTCGTTGCTCAAGCAGGCGAGCATTCCCTCGACGTCGCCGTGGTTGAAAGCCTCGAAATAGGCGCGCACGGTTTCGCTCATGCGGTCTCCTCCTCCTCGTCGGGTGGCCCCCATCGCTCGATCAGGTGGCCGACGATCTGGTCGCGGGTCTTGCGATAGGCTTCAAGCCGCGCCTCGCGGGTTTGCGCAAGCCCGGTTGGGTCCATGATCGGCCAGTAAACGACATCGAGGTGAAAAAACCGCGTGAGATCGAGCGCGCGGCGTTGGCTTGCCGGGCTCAGCGCGACGATGAGATCAAAGGACGACAGATCGTCGCCCCACTGCTCCATCTCGTCAAAGCTGCGCGAGCGGTGGCGTTCCAGCTCAACCCCGATCTCGCGGCAAACGGCGATCGCGAAACCGTCGATATCCATGTCGCTCTTGACACCCGCCGATTGCACGTAGGTCTCGGTGCCATAGAATTTCTTCATGATGCCCTCGGCCATCGGCGAGCGCACGGCGTTGTGATCGCAGCAGAACAGCACCGATTGCGGCAAGGGCGCTGGCATCCGCTCAGCCTCCGTGATGCAACACACAGATGAGCGTAAAGAGGCGGCGCGCGGTGTCGGAGTCGACCTCCGCCTTACCCTCCAGCCGTTCGGCCAGCACGCGCGCCCCCTCGTTGTGGATACCGCGCCGCGCCATGTCGATGGTTTCGATCTGGGAGGGGGGCATGTTCTTGACCGCGTCGAAATAGCTCTCGCAGATGGCCCAGTAATCCTTGACCACCTGCCGGAATGGCGACAGTGACAAGTGGAACTCGGCCGCCGGTTCACCATCCTTGGTGCGGATGTCGAAGACCAGCCGCTTTTCGCGGATCGCGAGCCCTACGCGATAGGGACCATCGGGCACGACCCGGTCATCGCGCACCGGCAGGGCAAAGCTGTTTTCCTCGATGAGGTCATACATCGCCACCTTGCGTTCCTGCTCGATCTCGGGCGTGGGCGGCGGCAGGTTGGCATCATCCAACTCGATATGGCAAATCCGGCTCATGGTGTCCCCCGTTCGGGCCTTCTCTTGCCTGTCCCTAGCCCAGCGGCGCGCGGCGGGCAATCGGCTCCGGTGCCCTGCCACACGGAATGCCACTTTGCGTCACCCGGCTGCCACGCCCGCCCCTCAATGGTCGCAATTTTGGTGCGCAGGAGCATATTATTGCCCTGATCGAATGGAATATTGTCCGCAGATCAGGAATAATGACACGACCCGCATGGCCAAACTGACCAAGGCCACAGGCAAGGTGCGGGCGATAAACGGGGCGCTCTGATGCTCGAGTTCGAAAACGTCTCCAAGTCCTTCTGGACGGGAACACAGCACAAGGTGATCCTGGAGAAGGTATCGTTTCGCGTCGAGATCGGGCGCAGCCTTGGCATCCTCGCCCCCAACGGCACCGGCAAGACGACGGTCATCAACATGATGGCAGGGCTGGAAAAACCCGACGAGGGCGTGATCCGGCGCGGCTGCCGCATCTCGTTCCCGCTGGGCTTCATGGGCGGGGTGGTCTCGCGCCTGTCGGCCAAGGAAAACGCCCGCTACATCGCCCAACTCTACGGCATCGACCCCGATTACGTCGAAGCCTATTGCCGCTGGCTGTGCGGGTTGGGCGAGTATTTCGACCAGCCGCTCGGCACCTATTCCTCGGGGATGCGCGCGCGGTTCAGCTTCGCGCTCATGCTGGCGCTTGATTTCGACATGTATCTCATCGACGAGGGTATGCCCGGCACCACCGATGTCGAATTCAATCGCAAGGCCGGCCAAATCCTGCAAGAAAGGCTGCGCACCACCACGATCATCATCGTCTCGCACGATCCGCGCGTGCTTGAGAAATTCGCCAGTTCCGCCGCCGTTCTAACGGGCGGCAAGCTTTACATGTTCGACACCTTGGAAGAGGCAAAAGAGCTTTATGACTACGAAACCCAAGGTTAGCAAGTTCCGCATCCGTCGGAGCGCATCCACCGCCCCCGCCGCCGGGAGCTACGGCAACGCCGCCGAGGCACAGCCGGCGCCCGAGGCTCAGGCAGGACATGCGCCGGGCCAACAGGCCGGTCAGAAACCCGAACCGCCCCGCGACGGCCAGATCGACCAGACCCGCGCTGAGGCGCCCGGCACCAGCATCGACGACATCCGCCGCGAGGGGCTCACGGGGCGGGAATTGCGCATGGCCCGGCGCGTGGCACAAAAGCACGGGCTCGCCCCCACGTCGGATTTCGACGCCGTCCGCCTCCTGCGCGCCCGCGGGATCGACCCGTTTCAGCGGACCACAATGCTCGAACTCGTGAAGGGTGACGGCGCCAAGGCGCGGGACGAGGACCGCGTGCAACTGCCTCAGACGGTGCCCGCGCCGGGCCATAATCTGCCCTCGACCGAAACCAACCCCGCAGACCGCCGCGCCGCCGAGATCGTCGGCATCCAGCGTGACATCGTCAAGCGTCGGCGTCGCAAGATGCTGTTGCTGTTCTCGCGGCTCGCGGCCTTTGTCATCCTGCCCACCTTCCTCGCGGGCTATTACTTCGCCGTGATGGCGACGCCAATGTATTCGTCCAACTCGGCCTTCCTGATCCTGTCGGCCGATGGCAGCGGCGGCGGCAAGGGCGGGCTTGGCGGCCTCCTGCCCGGCCAGTTTGCCACCGGACAGGACGCTATCGCCACGCAAGAATACCTAGAATCCAAGGATGCGATGCTGCGCCTCGACCGCGAACAGGACTATCGCGCGCATTTCAGCCAGCCGTGGATCGACCCGATCCAGCGGCTTGACCCGGATGCCAGTACCGAGGACCTCTACAGCCTGTTCCGCAACCATGTGAAGATCGGCTACGATCCCACGGAAGGCGTGATGCGCATGGAGGTGATCGCCGCCGACCCCGAGACGAGCGTGCGCTTCAACCAGCAGCTCATCGCCTATGCCGAGGAGCGTGTGGACGAGCTTAGCCGCGACAAGCGCGACGACGCGGTGAAGACCGCCGCCGAGAGCCTCGAACAGGCCAAGGCCGACCGACGCGCGGCGCAGGAACGTCTCGTCGCGCTGCAGGAAGGCAGCATCCTCGATCCCGAGGGCGAGATCGCCAGCATCCGCAGCCTCATCAACACCGTCGAGCTGCAACTCCAGGAGAAAGAGCTCGCGCTCAGCGTGCAGAACAACAACCCGCGCCCCAACACCGCCAAGGTCGAGGCGCTCGAGAGCGAGATCAACGTATTGCGCGCCGAGCTTGAACGCCAGAAGCGCCGCCTGACCGATGCAGCCTCGGGCGAAAGATCTCTCGCCTCCAAGACCGCGGCGATCCAGATGGCGCAGGCCGATCTCGCCACCGCCGACCTCGTGCTGCAATCCGCGCTCGAAACCATGCGGATGTCCGAGATCGAGGCCAACAAGCAGGTGCGCTATCTCACCGTCAGCGCGCGCCCCGTCGCCCCGCAGGAAGCCGCTTATCCCAAGGTGTTCGAGAACACCGTTCTGGCCTTCCTGATCTTTTCTGGTATCTACCTGATGATCTCGCTTACGGCGTCCATTCTGCGCGAACAGGTGTCTTCCTGATATGCAACATGTCGACCTGAACGGCCAGACGCTCGGCAACGACCGGGCGCTCACGCTCATCGCCGGTCCGTGCCAGCTCGAATCCGCCGATCACGCCCAGATGATCGCGGGCAGTCTGCAAGAGGCGTGCCACGCCGCGGGCGCCGGGCTGATCTTCAAGGGCAGCTTTGACAAGGCCAACCGCACCTCGCTCACTGGGCGGCGCGGGCTCGGTCTCGACGAGGGGCTGAAGGTGCTGCAATCGGTGAAGGACACGCTCGGCGTTCCGGTGCTGACGGATGTACACCTGCCCGATCAATGCGCGACCGTGGCCGAGGTGGTCGACGTCCTTCAAATCCCTGCGTTCCTCTGCCGCCAGACCGACCTTCTGCTCGCGGCGGGCGAGACCGGGGCAGCGATCAACGTCAAGAAGGGTCAGTTCCTGGCGCCCTGGGATATGCCCAACGTGGTGGCCAAGATCGAATCGACCGGCAACCGCCGCATCCTGCTGACCGAGCGCGGCACCTCGTTCGGCTACAATACGCTTGTCGCCGACATGCGCAGCCTGCCGCAGATGGCGCGCACCGGCTACCCGGTGGTGATGGACGCCACCCATTCGGTACAGCAGCCCGGCGGGCAGGGCGGCAGCAGCGGCGGGCAACGCGAATTCGCCCCCGTCATGGCCCGCGCGGCCGTGGCGCTCGGCGTGGCGGGGGTGTTCATCGAAACCCACGAGGCGCCCGACACCGCCCCCTCGGACGGGCCCAACATGATCCCGCTCTCCGAAATGCCCGGCCTGATCGACACGCTGATGGCCTTCGACCGGCTGGCCAAGGCCCATCCGATCACCCTCTGACCGCAGACGAGTTCCTTTCATGACCAGACCCTTGCCCACCGTCAGCCCCAACACGTGGGAGTTTCTCCGCGACCCGATGATCGCGCCCACGGGTTTCCGAGAATACGACGCGCGCTGGAAATATCCCGACGAGATCAACCTGCCCGGCATCACCGCCCTCGGCCTCGGCCTCGGTACGCAGATACGCGCGCACGGGATCGACCCGGTGATCGCGGTCGGCAACGATTACCGGGACTACTCGCTCGCCATCAAGAATGCGCTGGTCCTCGGGCTGATGCAGGCGGGCATCCACGTAAAGGACATCGGCCCGTGCCTGTCGCCGATGGCCTATTTCGCGCAGTTCCACCTCGATGCGCCCGCCGTGGCGATGGTCACCGCCAGCCACAATCCCAACGGCTGGACAGGGGTCAAGATGGGGTTTGAGCGGCCCCTGACGCATGGCCCAGACGAGATGGCGGAACTCCGCGATATCGTGCTGGAGGGACGCGGGCAGCCCCATGAGGGCGGCGGCTACGAATTCGTCGATGGCGTGCGCGAAGCCTATCTCGATGATCTTGCGGGCGATTTCCGCATGACCCGCAAGCTGCGCGTGGTCTGCGCCACCGGCAACGGCACGGCCTCGGCCTTTGCGCCGGAGTTGTTCGAGCGCATCGGGGTCGAGGTGATCCCCTCGCACAACCGGCTCGATTACACCTTCCCCCACTACAACCCCAACCCCGAGGCGATGGAGATGCTCCACGACATGGCCGCGACCGTGCGCGCCACCGGGGCGGATTTCGCGCTCGGCTTCGACGGCGACGGTGACCGCTGCGGCGTGGTCGATGACGAGGGCGAGGAGATCTTTGCCGACAAGGTGGGGGTCATCATGGCGCGGGACCTCAGCGCGCTTTACCCCAACGCCACCTTTGTCGCGGACGTGAAATCCACTGGGCTCTTCGCCTCGGACCCGGTGCTGCGCCGGAACGGCGCCAAGGCCGATTACTGGAAAACCGGCCACAGCCACATGAAACGGCGCGTCAAGCAGCTCGGCGCGCTGGCAGGGTTCGAGAAATCAGGGCACTACTTCTTCGCCGAGCCGGTGGGGCGCGGCTACGATTGCGGGCTGCGCGTGGCAGTGGAAATCTGCAAGCTGATGGACCGCAATCCGTCCATGTCCATGTCGGACCTGCGCCGCGCGCTGCCGCAGACATGGGCTACCCCAACCATGTCGCCATACTGCGCCGATACAGAAAAATATAGCGTTCTCAACAGGATCGTCGCGCGGCTCGTGGCGATGCAGGAGGCGGGCGAGACCGTGGCCGGGCGCCCCATCGCGGAGGTGGTCACGGTCAACGGCGCACGGGTCATCCTCGACAACGGCTCATGGGGGTTGGTGCGGGCCTCAAGCAATACACCCAACCTCGTGGTGGTCTGCGAGAGCGGCGAGAGCGAGGCAGAGATGCGCGCGATCTTTGCCGATATCGACGCGGTGATCCGCACCGAGCCGGGCGTGGGCGCCTACGACCAGACGATCTGAGACGGCCCTGCGGACCGCCGGGCCCTGCACCAGATCCTCGGTGCCGGACCAGGTGCAGGCCATCTAGTTCACGTAATGCACCTGGTCGAATTCCCGCCGCCAACCTGTCGTTTCGGCGCGCGAACCTGCAGGTTCGGGGCTGCGCAGCGCGCGGGCGATTAACCGGGCCATAAGCGGGGCATGATCGGGTGTCACCCCGCGACGGACAAGCTCGGGCGTGCCGATGCGCAGGCCGTTCATGTCGCCCGATACCGGGGCTACGGGCAGGCCGATGCCACAGGCGAGAAAGCCCGCCTGCCGCAGGTGCCGCGCCGCCGCCTGCCCGCCACCAAACGCGGCAGCCTCGAGCGCGAACTGGTGCGAGCGGGTGGCCACGCCCCGGGTCTTGAACACCGGCAACCCCTCGGCCTCCATCGCGTCGGCCAGGGCCTGGGCCACGGCGACCATCTGCGCGGCATAGGCGCGGCCGTGGGTTTTCCAGTCGCACAGCGTGATGGCGAGCGCGGCGGATTTGGCTGCGTCGAAATTGGCGGTGAGGCCGGGAAAGGCGATGGCGTCGAGCCGCTCGGCAAGACCCGCGTCGTTGGTGACGATGAGGCCGCCCGCCGGGCCGCCGAGGCTCTTGTAGGTGCTCATCGTCATCAGGTGCGCGCCCTCGGCCAAGGGGTTCTTCCATGCGCCCCCGGCGATGATGCCGCATTGATGCGCGGCGTCGAAGAGAAGATGCGCGCCGACGTCGTCGGCAATGCCGCGCACCTCGGCAACCGGGTGTTCCGCCAGGTTGAGCGAGGCCCCCAGCGTAATGAGCCGGGGCCGCGTCTCGTGGGCAAGGGCGCGCAGGGCGTCCACGTCCACGGTATAGCCGTCGGTCGCCACCGGGGCCTCGATGATGCGCAAGCCATAGAGCCCGGCACAGCCCGGCCCGTGGTGGGTGACATGCCCGCCGATGGCAGCGGGGGGCGCGATGATCGTGTCGCCGGGCTGGCAGGTGGCCATGAAACCCATGAGGTTGGCGATGGCGCCGGAGGGCGTGCGGATCTCGGCGTAGCGCGCGCCGAAAACCTCGGCCGCGAGTTCCGCCGCGATCACCTCGATCTCTTCGATCGCCTCCAGCCCGGTCTCGTACTTGTCGCCGGGGTAGCCCAGCGAGGGACGCGAGCCGAGCCCCGAGGCCAGCAGCGCCTCGGCGCGGGGGTTCATGACGTTGGTGGCGGGATTGAGGTTGAAGCACTCGTCATCGTGGATGCGGCGGTTCTCCACGGCCAGCGCCTCGATGCGGGCGGCGATGGTGTCCGCGTCCTGCGCGGCGGTGCGGGTGGCGATGGTCTGGACAAGGTCCTCGCAAGGGCCGGGCACCCAGTCGCGGCGGGCAAGGGGCATGGGGCGTCTCCTTTGGTGGTCGGGCGATACTCTGCGCGCGATGCGCGGCAGGCGCAAACCGGAAATAGCGGGGATGGGCATGGGTGCCGGTTCTGGCCTTGGGCGGTCGTTGCCGTGAGCCGCGCCATCGACAGGCCGCGGGCTGGCGATCCGACGGAATTTCAGGGCGCTTTATGCCTGCCGAATCCGAAAAACCTGTAATCGGTGCGCGAGCTTAGACAAATCGCCAGTCCGGGGGGCGGCCTGGCGATGGGGCGGCGGGCTTCGCCCTCGATTCCGCGCCGGGGCCAAGACCGAACCGTCCGGCTCCAGGCCAATCGCAACCTTCACGGCGCGTTCGGCCACAGGCGGCTTCGTCCCGCGGAGCCGTTCCCGGGCCCTGATCCGGGCGATCAGGGATGCAGCAGAGGCAGGCGCGGCCCCATCCCGATGTCCCGGCGTTTCGTGCCGGGGAGACGCCAAACCGTACTGGCCATTCCCTTGCCGCTGCGTTATCTGGCACGGGTTGAGACAAGGGGGCGCGCGATGTCTGAGAGAGCCGCATTCGAGACGCCGGGGCCGGTGGAATCCGATCTGAGCCACGCGATCTCTCCGACCGAGGAGATCATTGCCGAAATCGCCGCGGGGCGGATGGTGATCCTCGTCGATCACGAGGACCGCGAGAACGAGGGCGACCTGGTGATCGCCGCCGAATTCGCCACGCCGGAGGCGGTGAATTTCATGGCCACCCACGGGCGCGGCCTCATTTGCCTGCCGATGACACCGGAGCGGATCGACCGGCTGGGTCTGCCGATGATGGCGGTGAACAACTCTTCGCGCCACGAGACCGCGTTCACCGTCTCGATCGAGGCGCGCGAGGGCGTGAGCACCGGCATTTCCGCCCAAGACCGGGCGCTGACCATCGCCACCGCGATCAACGAGCAGAACACGCACGCCCATATCGCCACGCCGGGGCATGTTTTCCCGCTGCGCGCGCGGCGCGGCGGGGTGCTGGTGCGCGCAGGCCACACCGAGGCGGCGGTGGATATCGCGCGGCTGGCGGGGCTGAATCCGGCAGGCGTGATCTGCGAGATCATGAAGGAGGATGGCAGCATGGCGCGGCTGCCCGACCTGATCGAGTTCGCCGCCGAGCATGGCCTCAAGATCGGCACCATCTCGGACCTGATCGCCTATCGCCACCGCCACGACAATCTGGTGATCGAGACCGGGCGCGAGCGCGTCACCTCGTGCCACGGCGGCGAATGGGACATGCGCATCTTCGCCGACCAGATCACCGGGACCGAGCATGTCGTGCTGACCAAGGGCAACGTGACCGACGGCGAACCCGTGCTGACACGGGCGCATGCGCTCAACGCGCTGGAAGATGTGCTGGGCATCGGCGCGCAGGCGGGCCACGGCCCGGCGGGCAAGCTGCCGCGCGCGATGGAGATCATCGCCCGCGAGGGGCGCGGCGCGGTGTTCCTGTTCCGGCAGCCCCGGCCCAAGCTGGCGGGCGAGATGGCCGACGAGGATGCTCCGCGCACGATCAAGCATACCGGGCTTGGCGCGCAGATCATGGCGGTGCTGGGGATTCACCGGCTGGTGCTGCTGACCGACAGCCCCGATACGCGCTACCTGGGCCTCGATGCCTATGGCATCACCATCGAGGGTACGCACCCGCTGAGCGAGGAGTGAGGACATGGCCGAGCACGAATACACCATGCCGCGCGCCGAATTCGAGGCGCCGGTGAAGCTGCTCATCGTGGTGGCGCCGTTCTACCGCGACATCGCCGACAACCTGATCGCCGGTGCCGTAGCCGAGATCGAGGCCACGGGCGCGACCCACGAGATCGCCGAGGTGCCCGGCGCGCTGGAGCTGCCGACGGCCATCGGGATTGCCGAGCGGATGTCCAACTTTGACGGCTACGTGGCGCTGGGCTGCGTGATCCGGGGCGAAACCACGCATTACGAGACGGTGTGCAACGACAGCTCGCGCGGGCTGATGCTGTTGGGGTTACAGGGGCTGTGCATCGGCAACGGTATCCTGACGGTGGAGAACCGCGCGCAGGCAGAGGTGCGCGCCGATCCGGGCGAGATGAACAAGGGCGCGGGCGCCGCGGCGGCGGCCTTGCATCTGGTGGCACTGGCCCGTAAATGGGGCGGCCCGCGCAAGGGCGTGGGATTCAAGCCCGCGTCGGACGAATACCGGATCGCAGGCGAGACGAAGGACGACCCCAAGGCATGAGCGACGACAGCGCCCCGGCACGGCCGGGCAGACACAGCATGAAATCCGCGGCCCGGCTCTATGCCGTGCAGGCGCTCTACCAGATGGAGCAATCGGGACAGGGCAGCGACGCGGTGCGGCGCGAGTTTCTCGAGCATCGTTTCGGTGCCGAGATCGACGAGGGCGTGGAGATGGCCGAGGGCGATGCCGGGCTATTCGGGCTGATCCTCGACGAGGCGGTGAACTGGCAGGGCAAGATCGACCAGATGACCGATCGCGCGCTGGTGGCGAAATGGCCGATCGCGCGGATCGACCCGGTTCTGCGCGCGCTGTTTCGCGCCGCGGGGGCCGAGATGGGCCAGAAGGGCACGCCGCCCAAGGTGGTCATCATGGAATATGTCGAGGTGGCCAAGGCGTTCTATCCCGAGGGGCGCGAGCCGAAATTCGTCAATGCCGTGCTCGACCACATGGCGCGCGAGGCGCGGCCCGAGGCGTTCTGAGGCGCTGACCGCTGCTCGCTGTCCGCCCGGTCAGCCGTTTTCGCGCAGGATGCCGCCCGCGAGGTAGAGCGAGCCGCAGATCAGGATGCGCGCGCGCGGCACCCGGGCGACGATCTCCTCCACCGCCGCCAGCGCGCTTTCAGCCATCCGCGCGTCCATCCCGACGCCGCGCGCGGCCTGCGCCGTGGCATCGGCGGGCAGGGTGTTGGCCTCGCCGGGAATGGACACGGCGGTGAGGCCCTGCGCCACCCGCGCCAGCGGCGCGAGGTAGCCCGAGACATCCTTGGTGTTGAGCATCCCGCAGACGAGGTAGGTGGGCCGGGGCGCAAGGCCCGCGAGGTGCCGCGCCAGTGCGTGCCCGGCGGCGGGGTTGTGCCCGCCGTCGAGCCAAAGCTCCGCGTCGCCCGCCGCGTCCACCAGCGGACCCCATGCCAGCCGCTGCATCCGCGCGGGCCATTCGGCCCGCGTGACCGCGCCTTCGAGCGCCGCCTCGCCCAGCCCCAGCCCCCGCAGCGCGGCCAGCGCGATACCCGCATTCTCCACCTGGTGCGCGCCGGGCAGGTTCGGCAGCGGCAGGTCACACAGGCCGTGTTCGTCCTGGTAGACGAGCCGCCCGCGCTCCTGCTGCACATGCCAGTGCTGGCCATGGGCCAGCAGCGGCGCGCCCAGCCGTGCGGCGCGCGCCTCGATCACGTCCATCGCCGCGTCGTCCTGCGGGCCAACGACGCACGGCACGAGGCGCTTGATAATCCCCGCCTTCTCGCCCGCGATCGCGGCCAGCGTGTCGCCGAGGAAGCCTTCGTGATCCATCGACACCGGGGTGATGACCGTGAGCGCGGGCCGTGCGATCACGTTGGTCGCATCGAGCCGTCCGCCAAGCCCCACCTCCAGCAGCGTGTAATCCGCCTCGACCCGCGACATGGCGAGGAGGGCTGCGCAGGTGGTGATTTCGAAATAGGTGATCGGCACGCCACCATTGGCGGCCTCGCACTCGTCAAGCACCGCCGTCAGGTGATCCTCGGCGATCAGGTCCCCGGCCAGCCGGATGCGTTCATGAAACCGCGCCAGGTGCGGCGAGGTATAGGCGTGGCAGGTCTTTCCCGCCGCCTCGATCCCTGCCCGGATCATGGCGAGCGTCGAGCCCTTGCCGTTGGTGCCCGCGATGTGGATCACCGGCGGCAGCCGATCCTGCGGATTGCCTAGCGCATCAAGAAGCCGCCACATGCGGTCGAGCGTCAGGTCGATGATCTTGGGGTGCAGCGCCATCATCCGCGACAGGATGAGGTCCGATGTGGCCGCGCTCATTTTTCCGCGTCGTCCGTGGCCTGTGCCTCGATCGCGAGCGGCGCGGGTGCGGGCAGGTCGGCCTTCACCGCGGGCGGCAGGCCCATCAGCATGCGGGTGATGGTGATCAGGTCATCGCGCAACTCGGTGCGTGGCGTCACCCGGTCGAGCATCCCGTGCTCGAGCAGGTATTCGGCACGCTGGAAACCCTCGGGCAGCTTCTCCCGGATGGTCTGTTCGATCACGCGCGGCCCGGCGAAACAGATCAGCGCGTTCGGCTCGGCGATGTGCACATCGCCCAGCATAGCGTAGGAGGCGGTGACGCCGCCGGTGGTGGGATGGGTCAGCACCACGATGTAGGGCAGCCCGGCCTCGCGCAACATCTGCACCGCCACGGTGGTGCGCGGCATCTGCATGAGGGACAGGATGCCCTCCTGCATCCGCGCGCCGCCCGCCGCGGAAAACAGGATCAGCGGGCGCTTGAGCTGCACCGCCTGCTCGGCGGCGGCGATGATCGCGTTGCCCACATACATGCCCATCGACCCGGCCATGAAGCTGAAATCCTGTGCCGCCGCGACGATCGGCGTGCGACCGATCTCGCCGGTGGCAACGAGCATCGCCTCCTTCTCGCCGGTGGTTTTCTGTGCTGTGCGCAGCCGGTCGGGGTATTTTTTCTGGTCGCGGAATTGCAGCGGGTCGGGCGTGGGCGCGGGCACCGCCACCTCGGTGAACACGCCCCCGTCGAACAGCGCGGCAAAGCGCGCGCGCGGCGTGATCCCCATGTGGTAGCCGCAACTGGTGCAGACGTTGAGATTGCCGGACAACTCGCGGTGAAACAGCATAGTTCCGCACTCGTCGCATTTCGTCCACAGGTTCTCGGGCATCTCGCGGCGCGAGAAGATCGAGTTGATGCGCGGGCGCACGTAATTGGTGATCCAGTTCATCGCGGGCCGGGTCCTGTCGCTGATCCTGCCCTCACTTAAGCGGGCGGCGCACGAAATGCAATCAGCCGCGCAGGGCCAGCCGGATCGCCAGCCAGCTACAGAGCAGCATCAGGATATCCGTGGGCAGGACCGCCAGCACCGCGCCCTCTTCGCCCAGCGAGAAGGGAAAGACATAGAGCGCCAGCCCGTCGAACTGCCCCTTCGGCGCGGCCACGAGGATGGCGCTGAAATTGTTGACGAAATGCAGCGCCGTAGCCGGCCCCAGCGTGCCGAACCGTGCGGTCAGATCGGCGGCGGCCAGCCCGAACCCCGTGGCCCAGACCATCACCAGCCAGCCATTCGCGCCATAGGTAACACTGTCGAAATGCAGCAGCCCGAAGCCGAGCGCGGGCAGCGACATCCAGATCACCGGCGAGGTGAAGCGCGCGGCAAGCTGGGTTTGCAGGTAGCCGCGAAACGCCACCTCCTCGGCGAAGACCTGGCAAAACAGCCCGGCAATCCCCAGCGGCAGCAGCATCGCCCATGTCGCGGCGGCGAGGTTGCGCTCGAGCGCCATCGCCTCGGGTAGGGGCACGAGGGCAATGATGGCGTGGAGCGCCGCAACCGCGAGCAACGCCCGCCCGAACTGCCGCGTCGCACGCGGCAGCGGCCCCACGAGGCTCATGAGGCCCCGCCGGTGCACCGCGCGCAGGCTGAGTGCGAGCGCCACGATCAGCAGGCCGAAGGTGGCGAGATTGATCAGCACGCCCGTGGGCGTCGTCGCCGTCTCGACCCCCGGTACGATCCGGGCCCAGCGCTCGACACCGAATATCACCGGCAACAGCCCCGACCACATGATGCTCAACAGGAAGAACAGGGCCACGGTCAGGCAGATACCCGCCCCCAGCCGCCCCAGTCCTGCGGAGGGGCGTGCGGGGGCGACCAGGATCTCGTGGGCGGCGTAACGCATGGCGGGCACGCTAGCGGGGTGCGGGTGGGGGTGCAATCGGCTTGCCCCGCGCCGCGCGCTGGCCTAGACCGGATGCCAGCCGAAAATCGCCAGCCAATCCCGAGAGGCCCCAGATGACCCGCTTCGACAAGTCCAAACTGCCCAGCCGCTACGTGACCGAGGGCTCCGCCCGCGCCCCGCACCGGTCCTACTACTACGCGATGGGCATGACCGAGACCGAGATCCATCAGCCCCTCGTCGGCGTCGCAACCTGCTGGAACGAGGCCGCACCGTGCAACATCGCGCTCAGCCGCCAGGCGCAGGCCGTCAAGGGCGGCGTCAAGGAGGCGCATGGCACCCCGCGCGAGTTTACCACCATCACCGTCACCGACGGAATCGCGATGGGCCACGAGGGGATGCGCTCGAGCCTCGCCAGCCGCGAGGCCATCGCCGACACGGTGGAGCTGACCATGCGCGGGCATTGCTACGACGCGCTGGTGGGGCTGGCGGGCTGCGACAAATCGCTGCCCGGGATGATGATGGCCATGGTGCGGCTCAACGTGCCGTCGGTGTTCATCTATGGTGGCTCGATCCTGCCGGGCCGCGCGCCGCAGGTGGACGAGATTCCCGAGGATTTCCGCTCGCGCGATCTGACCGTGCAGGACATGTTCGAGGCCGTCGGCCGCAACCAGAACGGCACGCTGTCGGATGCCGCGCTCGAAATGCTCGAACGCGTGGCCTGCCCCTCGGCGGGGGCCTGTGGCGGGCAGTTCACCGCCAACACGATGGCCTGCGTTTCCGAGGCGATCGGGCTGGCGCTGATGAATTCCTCCGGTATGCCCGCCCCCTACGAGAGCCGCGACCAGTATGGCGAGGCATCTGGCCGCGCGGTGATGGAGCTGTTGGCGAACAACATCCGCGCGCGCGACGTGGTCACCCGCAAGAGCCTGGAGAACGCGGCGCGCGTGGTGGCTTGCACCGGCGGCAGCACCAATGCCGGGCTGCACCTGCCCGCGATCGCCCACGAGGCGGGGATCGACTTCTTCCTCGAAGATGTCTGCGAAATCTTCCGCGACACGCCCTATTTCGTCGATCTGAAGCCGGGCGGACAATTCGTCGCCAAGGATCTCTTTGACGCGGGCGGCATCCCCGTGGTGATGAAGGAGTTGCGCAAGGCGGGGCTCATCCACGAGGATTGCATCACCGCCTCCGGCCGCTCCATCGGCGAGGAACTCGAGCTTATCACGCGCGAGGCCGATGGCCGCGTCATCCACACCATCGACGCCCCCCTCACGAAAACCGGCGGCGTCGTCGGGCTCAAGGGCAACCTCGCGCCCGAGGGGGCCATCGTCAAGGTCGCGGGTATCGCGCCCGAGCACCAGGTCTTTACCGGACCGGCGCGCGTGTTCGAATGCGAGGAGGACGCCTTTGCCGCCGTCAAGGCGCGCAGCTACGAGGAGGGCGAGGTGATCGTCATCCGCAACGAGGGGCCCGCGGGCGGGCCGGGGATGCGCGAAATGCTGTCGACCACCGCCGCCCTTTCGGGGCAGGGCATGGGCAAGAAGGTGGCGCTTATCACCGATGGCCGCTTCTCGGGCGCGACGCGCGGCTTCTGCGTGGGCCATGTCGGCCCCGAGGCCGCGCAGGGCGGGCCCATCGCGCTGATCGAGACGGGCGACACGATCACCATCGACGCGATCAAGGGGCAACTGTCGGTCGATCTGTCGGACGAGGAGCTTGCCCGCCGTCGCGAGGCATGGACCGGCCCGCGCAAGACGATGTATACCGCCGGTGCGCTGTGGAAATACGCGCAGCTCGTGGGGCCGACCTACAAGGGCGCTGTCACCCATCCCGGCGCGCAGGCCGAATCCCATGTCTACATGGATATCTGAGCCCGGCGCGCGGCGCGCCCTCGCCTGCGCCGCGCTTCTGCTCGCGCTGCCCGGATGTCTCGGCACCGTCGCCGATAGCCCGCAACGCCCGGTAACGGAGATCGTGCTTGGCGCGGGCGCGGTGCGGGTGAGCGCGCCGCGCGGCTATTGCATCGATGACGGCAGCCTGCGCAGCCTCGCCGGTGGCGGCGGCTTTGCGCTGCTGGCCCCGTGCGCGCAACTGGCCGGCACGCCGGGCCAGACCGCGGCGCCAGCGCTGATGACCGTCTCGGTCATGCGGCAAGCCCGTGACGCCGCCCCGCCCGACGCCGAGGGCCTCGTCGCCGCCATAGCCCCGGCGCCGGTGGGCGCACAGGGGCAGGAGGCGGGTCTTGCCTATGTGCAGGTGATGCAGGGCGGCGAGGCAGTCCTGCCCGGCGGCGACCCGCGCCACTGGCGCGGCGCGCGCTTGGTCGGCGGGCACCTCGCGAGCCTCTCGCTCTACGCCCCCGAGGGCAGTGCGCTTGCCGGGCGCGAGGGCCGCCTGCTGCTCGCCGATCTCGCAGCCGGGCTGTCCGGGCGGGCGCCGGAGGCACCGGCAGAAGCGGATACTGACACAGAGGTCGAGGCCGAGACGACAACCGAGGCGGAGACCGGGGCGGAGACGACTGCGGCGAAGACGCAACGCCGCGGCTTCTTCGCGCGATTGTTTCCCGTTTCGGATTAATGCTATGCACATTCCTGTCATGGTAACGTCGCGGCCTCTGCCGTGCGCGACAGGGTATTCAAAGGTGCGCCCCGCATGAAACTGCTCGACACCGTCCTGCATCGCCGCGCGATGCGTGCCTGGCGCAGGGCCGCCCGCGGCGCCCCGGACATGAGCCTCGACGAGCTGCGCCGCATCCGCTCGGGGGGCACACGGCTCTTGCATTTCCTGCAAGAGGCGCTCGCTGTGGCCGACCACCGCCTTGCCCTGCCGGTCGTGGGCTCGAACGCCTTTCCCCGGCCCCACGGCACCGACTGGTCGTGGCGGCCCGAGATCTGGCGCCTGCCGCTGCCCGTGCCGGGCCTGGCCTCGGTGCCATCGCGCACGACGCTGGGGCGCGGGGTGACATTGTTTCACGATTGCGCCCATTCCGAATTGTCGCTGCGGCAAGTGCGCAACACCCGCGAATCCGATCTCGCGCCCTACGGGTTGCGCATGGACACGTTCGCCTTCGACGGCTCGTTCCTGTCGCTGGCGATCGACCTGCCGCCAGAGGCGATCGAGGGCATGACCAAGCGTCACCTCGTGCGGCTCGACACCATCATCGACATGGAAAAGCCGCTGGAAATCTTTGCCCGGCTCAATGTCCGCCACGGCCCCAATACCGAGCAGATCATCCGCAAACTGCCGCTTGACGCGCAGGAGAACACGGTCGAATTCGACCTCGCCTATTCCAGCCTCAACGAGAAACGGCTCGAACGCGCGTGGATCGACCTGATCTTCGAGAACCCGGCGATGAGCCAGGTCACGCTGCGCGACGTCACCTTCGGCCGTCGCCTGCGCGCGGCTCTCTGACAAAGGACACCGCAATGAGCGACTGGACCCTGACCAAGACCCGGCTGTTCGAAGGCGTCTGGGAGGGCGTGCTCGCCGGTCCCGAGCCCGGTGCCGCGCCACCCGAGATCGAGGTGACGCACCAGCAGGAGCCGCTCGCCGGGGTCGAGGTGATCGCCCGCCCCGACAGCGCCGACTGGGTGCTGCGCGTGCCGGTGCCCGCCGACCGGATCGCCGACGGGGTGCAGACCTTCGTGATCCGCGACCGGGGCAGCGACGCGGTGCTCGACAGCTTCGCGCTGGTGGCGGGCGACGCGCTCGCCTACGACCTGCGGGCCGAGATCGCACTCCTGCGCGAGGAACTGGACCTGCTCAAACGCGCGTTCCGGCGGCACTGCCTCGAAACGATGTAAGCCGGTGGCAGAGGCCGTGGCGCCCGCAAAGCGGCGTGCGTGGTCGAGATCGGCCAGGGGCGACTGCCGGCATGAGCCGCGCCAGGCGAAAACCCGCCCCCCGCACCCTCAGCAATTGGGGATGTTCACCGCCAGCCCGCCCAGCGAGGTTTCCTTGTACTTCTCGCTCATGTCCGCGCCGGTCTGGCGCATGGTCTCGATGCAGGCGTCGAGCGGCACGAAATGCGTGCCGTCCCCCCGCAGCGCCAGCGACGCCGCCGAAACGGCCTTGATCGCGCCCAGCCCGTTGCGCTCGATGCAGGGCACCTGCACGAGGCCCTTTACCGGGTCACAGGTCATGCCGAGGTGATGCTCCAGCGCGATCTCGGCGGCGTTCTCGATCTGCTGCGGCGTGCCGCCCAGCACCGCGCAGAGCCCGGCCGCCGCCATCGCCGAGGCGCTGCCCACCTCGGCCTGGCACCCTGCCTCCGCGCCCGAGATCGACGCGTTGAACTTTACCAGCCCGCCGATGGCGGCCGCGGTCAGCAGGAAGTCCTCTATCCGGCCCTCATGCGCGCCGGGCACATGCTCCAGCCAGTACTTGATGACCGCCGGCACAACGCCCGCCGCGCCGTTTGTGGGGGCCGTCACCACCTGCCCGCCGGCGGCGTTCTCCTCGTTGACGGCCATCGCGTAGGCGCTCATCCAGTCGTTGATCTTGTGCGGGGCGCTCAGGTTGGTGCCGCGCTCGGCGATCAGCGCGTCGCGGATACCCATGGCCCGACGCTTGACGCCCAGCCCGCCGGGCAACACGCCATCGCAATTCAGCCCCCGTTCGATGCAATCGTCCATCACCTGCCAGATGCGCGCCACGCCAGAGCGCAGGTTCTCCGGCCCGCCCCGGGCAACCTCGTTGGCACGCTTCATTTCGGCGATACTCTTGCCCGAGCGTTCGGCCATCTCCAGCATCTCGACCGCCGACTTGAACGGATAGGGCACCGGGTCGCCCTCGTCGGTGTTGCGGCCCGCGGCCAGCTCGGCTTCGGTCATCACGAAGCCGCCGCCAATGGAGTAATAGGTGTCTTGCAGGATCACGTCGCCCTGCGAATCTGTCGCCATCAGGATCATGCCGTTGGCATGGCCGGGCAGGTTCGGCCCGAAATCGAATTGCAGATCGTCCTTGGGGTGGAATTTCAACTCCGGCAGTCCCGGCGGCGTGACCTTGTGGGTCTCGCGAATCTGTTCGAGCACCTCCTCGGCGGCCTCGGCATCATAGGTATCGGGGCGAAAGCCCGCGAGCCCGAGGATCGTCGCCCGGTCGCTCGCGTGGCCGATCCCGGTAAAGGCAAGCGAGCCGTGCAGCGACCCCTTGAGCCCCGCGTAATGGAATGGCTCGGCGCGCATCCGATCAAGAAAGCGCGCGGCGGCCACCATCGGCCCCATCGTGTGTGACGAGGACGGGCCGATACCGACCTTGAACATCTCGAAGACGGACAGAAACATGATGCGCGCTCCCTGGTCGCGTGCGTTATCCGGTCTTTCCCGCTGCACCACTTGTCCGAAAGCGACCGTTCGGTGCCGTGTGGATGACATGCGCGCGGCTCAAAGCGCCGCGCCCTCCGGCGGATCGGGATGTTCCGGGGCGGTGAAGGGCTGATCCCCCAACCCCTCGGCGGCGATGGCGGCGCGGGTGCTGTCGCGGGCTTCCAGATCGCGGGCCAGCGCCCCGAGCCGTGGCCAGCGCGACAGGTCGAACCATTCGGTGTCGCCCGCCGGGTAGAGCGCGGCCCAGCGCAAGGCAGGGCCGAGATAGAGCCCGAGCACACCCGGCGCCGCGCCGCTGAACAGCGCCGGATCGTCGTCCGCCGCGCGGTCGAGCATGTCGAGGTGGCGCACCGCCTCGCCCTGCATATGCGCGCGCAGCGCCGCCTGAACGGCCCGGTCCGCACCTGCGTATTGATCGGGATAGAAAATCATGCGCAGAGCCGGATGCAGCGTGTTAGACAGGAAAAACAGCCACTTAAGAACCACGGCGCGCTCCGGATCGCCCGGGGTGGGGACCAGCGCGCCATGCCGGTCCGCCAGCCACAAAAGGATTGCGCCGGTCTCGAACACCGGACCGTCCGGCGTCTCCAGCACGGGGATCAGCCCCGCGGGGTTAAGCGCCAGGTAGGCCGAAGATTTCTGCGCCCGCGCCCGGCGATCCACCAGCACGGTCTGGTAGGGCGCGCCCAACTCCTCGAGCGCGAGCCGCACGATGAGCGAGGCGTTGTCGGGCGCGTAATACAACCGGTAGCCGCCGTTCATGGCGTCCGGCCCGGTCGCGCGGGCGGGATCATGAGTCTTTCTGCCAAGAAGACCCCCCTACCCGGTTTCGCCGACGTTTTCCGCGAAGGCGGCATCGAACGCTGCCTTCTTCTCGGCATCGGCATCGGTCTGGTAACGCGCCTTCCACTCGGCATAGGGCATCCCGTAATAGATCTCGCGCGCCTCTTCCTTGGACATCTCGATGCCGCGCTCGTGCGCGGCCTCCTGATACCAGCGGCTCAGGCAATTGCGGCAGAACCCCGCGAGGTTCATCAGGTCGATATTCTGCACGTCGGTGCGCTTGTCCATCAGGTGGGCGCGCAGCCTGCGAAACGCGGCGGCCTCCAGCTCGGTCCGGGTCTGGTCGTCCATGATCTCTCTCCCTTTGGTGCAAAGATGGGCCGGGCGGGCACGCCGCGCAAGGCCCCTCAGACACCCACCCGCGCGGCCACCTCGGCGAGGATGGGGGCCAGCCGCGCGCCCCAGGCCGCCTGTGCCTCGCGCGTCTCGATCAGGTCGTTGCGCAGCTCGATCAGCACGTTGGGCCGCTCAAAGGCAATGGCGTGGCGCGCGATGCTGTCTCCGGGCAGGTGGCCGCCATAGGGCTCGTTGTCACCGACACAGAGATCGGGCTCCTCGCGCAGCCGCGCGATCAGCGGTCGGGCCAGTCGCGTGTCGGCGGCGTAGAGCAGCCCGATATGCCACGGGCGCGGCGGGCGACCGCGGAATTGCGGCGTGAAACTGTGGACGGAGACGATCACCGTGTCCGCGCGCCGCGCCGCCAACTCGGCCAGCGCGGTGTGATAGGGCCGGTAGAGCCGGTTGAGCCGGCGCAAGAAATCCTCGTCGCTGACGTGCCTGTTGGCCGGGATCACCGTGCCGTCGTAGAGCTTCATCACCAGGGTGGGATCGTCCTCGCCGCGATTCGGGTCGATCACCAGCCGCGAGAAATTCGACAGGATCGCCGGGGCATCGAGCGCGGCGGCCAGCGCGCGGGCCACCCCTGCCGCACCCACGTCATAGGCGATGTGGCGCGCCATGTCCGAAGGGGAAATGCCAAGGCTGCCGCCGCCGACGAAGTCGGGCACCGCGTTGGTGGCGTGATCGCAGGTCACGATCCAGCGTGCGGGGCGCGATCCGCCCTCGATGTGATATGGTTGATGCATGATCCGGGTTGGTATTTGGCGTCCGCCTGCTCTAGGACAGTTGCCGGGAAAAGGGAATTGGGTCATAACGCCCCCAACGCACCGTTAGCGATAACAATTCCGGATTTCAGCAGGAGGACAGCAGATGAGACGGCATCGCAATGTCAAGATCGTGGCCACGCTCGGCCCGGCCTCGTCCGATTACGCCACCATCCGCGCGCTGCACGAGGCTGGCGCGGACGTGTTCCGCCTCAACATGAGCCACGGCGAGCACCACGAGATCGCCGAGCGCCATCGCATCATCCGCGAGATCGAGGCGGAAATGAACAGCCCCATCGCCATCCTCGCCGACCTGCAGGGCCCGAAACTGCGGGTCGGCACCTTTGCCCGCGGCGAGGAGGAACTGATCGAGGGCGCGGCGTTCCGGCTCGACCTCGACGAGGCGGAGGGCGATGCCACCCGCGTCTGCCTGCCGCATCCAGAGATTTTCGCGGCATTGGAGCCGGGGGCGAACCTGCTGGTCAACGACGGCAAGATCCGGCTGCGGGTGAAGGAATGCGCCGCCGATTTCGCCGAATGCGAGGTGATCGTGGGGGGGATCATTTCCAACCGCAAGGGCGTCAACGTGCCCGACGTGGTGCTGCCCGTGGCCGCGCTGTCGGACAAGGACCGCGCCGACCTGGAATTCGCTTGCGAGCTTGGCGTGGACTGGCTCGCGCTCAGCTTCGTGCAGCGTCCCGAGGACGTGAACGAGGCGCGCACGCTGGTGCGGGGGCGCGCCGCGATCATGTCGAAGATCGAGAAACCGGCCGCGGTGACGTGCTTTGACGACATCCTCGCCGTCTCGGACGGGATCATGGTGGCGCGCGGCGATCTCGGCGTGGAACTGCCGGTACAGAACGTGCCACCGATCCAGAAACGGCTGGTACGCAAGTGCCGCGCGGCGGCCAAGCCGGTGATCGTCGCCACGCAGATGCTCGAATCGATGATCGAGAGCCCGATGCCCACCCGCGCCGAGGTCTCGGACGTGGCCACCGCCATCTACGAGGGGGCGGACGCGATCATGCTTTCGGCCGAATCGGCGGCGGGCGATTACCCGGTGGAGGCGGTGACCACGATGGACAACGTGGCGCGCGAGGTGGAAAGCGACCCCACCTATCACGAGGTCATCGAGGCCAGCCGCCGGGTCAACCGCCAGAGCATCGCCGACGCCATCGTCGTGGCAGCGCGCGAGATCGCCGAGACCACCGATATCAAGGCGATCTGCTGTTACACCGAATCGGGCACAACCGCGCTGCTGACGGCGCGCGAGCGTCCGCATGTGCCGATCATCGCGCTCACCAGCCTGCGCACCACCGCCCGACGCCTGGCACTGACCTGGGGGGTGAACTGCGTGATGACCGAACAGCTCACCCGGTTCAAGCTGGCGGTGCTCAACGCCGCACGCGCGGCGCGTGCGCAGGGCTATGCCGACGAGAGCGACCAGATCGTCGTTACCGCGGGCGTGCCCTTCAACGTGCCCGGCACCACCAACATCCTGCGCATCGCACCCTGCAAGGAAAGTTTGATCTACGCCACCGATCCGGGATAATCACGCTGTTGCAGGTGTCCTGCGGGGGGGTGTTTCGATGGATGCGGATCTGGCGATGGCGATCGGGCTGGTGCTCGGCGTCTTTTCCGTGCCCTCGATACTCTCGGCGATATCGGAGGCGCGCGCGCCGCGCGTCGGCGCTCTGGTGCTTGTGATCGCGGGCGGGATGATCATCTGGGCGATCTCGCAAAAGCCCGGCGGCTACACGTTCGCCGAACTGCCCGCCGTCATCCTCAACGTGATTGCCCGCTACCTGCCGTGATCGCCGCGCTGGCCGCTCTTGCACAATGCCCGATGCTGGCGTATACGGCGCGCTCAATCCGCTGGTCCGGCCCGAAGAGGCATGCCGAGACGAGCGGGACGACCGACCTACAAAGGAGCCGGAAATGCCCAAGATGAAGACCAAGTCGAGCTGCAAGAAGCGGTTCAAGGTGTCCGCCACTGGCAAGATCATCACCGCCCAGGCTGGCAAGCGCCACGGGATGATCAAGCGCAGCAACAAATTCATCCGCAACGCGCGTGGCACGACCACGCTGAGCAAGGCCGATGAGCAGATCATCAAGCCTATGATGCCGTATTCGCGTTAAGGAGGATTTGAGAGATGTCACGCACCAAAGGTGGGACCGTCACCCACGCTCGCCACAAGAAAGTCACCACCGCGGCCAAAGGCTATTACGGCCGCCGCAAGAATACCTTCAAGGTGGCCGCACAGGCCGTCGACAAGGCCAACCAGTACGCCACGCGCGACCGCAAGAACCGCAAGCGCAATTTCCGCGCGCTGTGGATCCAGCGGATCAACGCCGCCGTGCGCGCCCAGGACGAATCGCTGACCTATTCGCGCTTCATCAACGGGCTGAGCCTCGCCGGTGTCGAGGTGGATCGCAAGGTACTCGCCGATCTCGCCGTGCACGAACCGTCGGCCTTCGCCGCCATCGTCGATCAGGCGAAGAAGGCGCTCGCGGCCTGACGCCGGTCGCACGCGAGGGACAGAACAGGCGCCGCCCGGGGATCATCCCCGGGCGGCGTTTTCCGTTTTAAAGCATGTTGCTCAAAAGTGGGAACCGGTTTTGAGCTCCTTGAACATGCGAAATCAAGAAGTTAGAGCGTGTCGCGTGAATGCGAATGAACACAACACGCTCTAGCCGTCTTCGCCACTGGCGAGCGGCATGTAGAGATCGCCGCCTTCACGGTACTTCTCGGCCATCGCCGCCATGCCCTCTTTCTGCGCCTCGGCGCGGATGTCGTGGCTGATCCGCATCGAGCAGAATTTCGGCCCGCACATCGAGCAGAAATGCGCCACCTTGTGCGCCTCCTTCGGCAGCGTCTGGTCGTGGAAATCACGCGCCGTCTCGGGATCGAGCGAGAGGTTGAACTGATCCTCCCAGCGGAATTCGAACCGTGCGCGCGAAAGCGCATCATCGCGCCGTTGCGCGCCGGGCAGCCCCTTGGCCAGGTCGGCGGCATGGGCCGCGATCTTGTAGGTGATAACCCCGGTTTTCACGTCGTCGCGGTCGGGCAGGCCAAGGTGCTCCTTTGGCGTGACGTAGCACAGCATCGCGCAGCCGAACCAGCCGATCATCGCAGCGCCGATGCCGCTGGTGATATGGTCATAGCCCGGCGCGATGTCGGTAATGAGCGGCCCGAGGGTGTAGAACGGCGCCTCGTGACAGCACTCAAGCTGCTTGTCCATGTTCTCCTTGATCTTGTGCATTGCCACATGGCCCGGCCCCTCGATCATCACCTGGCAATCCCGGCCCCAGGCGATTTTCGTGAGTTCCCCGAGCGTCTCCAACTCGGCAAACTGCGCCGCGTCATTGGCGTCGGCGATGGAGCCGGGCCGCAGCCCGTCGCCCAGCGAAAAGCTCACGTCGTACTGGCGGCAGATGTCGCAGATATCCTCGAAATGCTCGTAGAGGAAGCTCTCGCGGTGGTGGTGCAGGCACCATTTGGCCATGATCGAGCCGCCGCGCGACACGATCCCCGTCACCCGGTCTACCGTCATCGGCACCATGTGCAGGCGCACGCCCGCGTGGATGGTGAAGTAATCCACCCCCTGTTCCGCCTGCTCGATCAGGGTGTCGCGAAACACCTCCCATGTCAGGTCCTCGGCGACGCCATTCACCTTTTCCAGCGCCTGGTAGATCGGCACCGTGCCGATAGGGACGGGGGAATTGCGGATGATCCATTCGCGGGTGTTGTGGATGTTGCGCCCGGTGGAGAGGTCCATCACCGTATCGGCCCCCCAGCGGATCGCCCAGACCAGTTTCTCCACCTCCTCCTCCATCGACGAGGTGACGGCGGAGGTGCCCATGTTGGCGTTGATCTTCACGAGGAAATTGCGGCCGATGATCATCGGCTCAAGCTCGGGGTGGTTGATATTGGCGGGGATGATGGCGCGGCCTGCCGCGATCTCGGACCGGACGAATTCGGGGGTCACATAGTCGGGGATGTTCGCGCCCCAGTCGTTGCCGTCGCGCGCCGCTACGCTCGCCTCGCGCAACTGGTTCTCGCGGATGGAGACGAACTCCATCTCCGGCGTGACGATCCCCGCCCGCGCATAGGCCAGTTGCGTGGGGGCGGCACCGCCCGTGCCGCGCAGGGGCTCCGCCCGCACCGGGAATTCCGGCACCAGCCGGTCACCGGTGACAAAGCCGTTATCCTCCGGCCTCACGCGGCGGCCCGGATACCCCTCGACATCGCCGCGCGCCATGATCCACTCGCGGCGCAAGGGCGGCAGCCCCCGACCCACGTCGATCGCGGCCTCCGGGTCGGTATAGGCGCCCGAACTGTCATAGACCGGCAGCGGCCCCTCGCCCGCCGTCGGATGGGTGGAAATCTCGCGCATCGGCACGCGGATTCTCGGGTGCAGTGAGCCTGCAACGTAAATCTTGCGCGATGCGGGCAAGGGGCCGGTGGTCACGTTGGGGGACATATCTTGGTTAGGGATGGTCATGCTTGGTGCTCCTCGTTGCACGGTGCCAAAGAGACCAGATGAGCCGTGGCCGGGGAGCATCGGGGCGCAGGTCGCGATCCCGGTTCGGAACCGGCAGACCACCAGCGGTGCGCGCGGTTCCTCAGCTTCCTACGCCAGTATCAACTGGGTCAGGTTCAAAGGGTCGCATCACCGGTGTCACCACCTGTCAGCCTCTCAGTCCCCAAGGCGGGACTCCCCTGCAAGACCGGACGCTAGCCGATCCCCATGAGCGGGGCAAGCATCGCCGGCACGCGTCTCTTGTCGGTGCGCCACGTTGCTTGCTAGACGGGTGGGGGCGAATGCCCGGGCGGGCCCGGCATCAAAGCGAACGGACGGGCCGGGAATGACCGACAAGGCGGACACATCCATCCTTCTCACCGGGGCTTCGGGCCGCGTCGGGCGGATGCTGTGCGCCTTCTGGCCGGACGTGGCCCCCGACCTCGCGCTTATCCCGCAATACCGCCGCCCCGGCCCGCCGGGCGCGCTGGCATGGGATCCGCTCGACGGGCCGGGCGCGCTCATCACCCATATCGCAGAGACGGGCCGCCGCCCCGCCGCAATCGTGGCGCTCGCAGGCATAACGCCGGGGTCCGGGCGCGATCTCGGCCTCAACCGCCCGCTGGCCGAGGCCACGCTCGACGCGGGCCTGCGCGCGGGCGTCACCCGCGTGCTCCTGGCCTCGTCCTCGGCGGTCTACGGCGCGGGCGGTATCCCCTTCACCGAGGACGCCCCCTGCGCCCCGGTCAACGCCTACGGTGCCGCCAAGCTGGAGATGGAGGCCGCCTGCGCGCCGTGGCGCGCGCGCGGCCTCGACATTTGCGCCCTGCGCATCGGCAACGTGGCGGGGGCGGATGCGCTCTTGCTCAACGTGGCGCGCACCGGGCCGGGCGGCGCGGTCGTGATCGACCGCTTTGCCGATGGCGGCGGGCCGGTGCGCTCCTATATCGGCCCGGCGACGCTCGCCGCCGTCCTCGCCACGCTGTGCCGCCATCCCGGGCCACTGCCCGAGGCACTCAACATCGCCGCGCCGGACCCGGTGGCGATGACGGCGCTAGCACAAGCGGCGGGGGCGCACATCGAGACCCGCCCCGCGCCCCGGGGCGCGCATCAGCGCATCACCCTCGATTGCCGCCGCCTCGCCGCGCTGCACCGGTTCACCCCCGGCGACAGCACACCGGCAGAGATGGTGCGCCAATGGCGCGCGGCGGGTGTCGCCTGAGCGCCCTTCGCCCGCGTGTCTCAGGTGCGCCGCAGCACCCGGAACGCGGCCGACGCAGCCCAGCCCGCGGCGATGGCGATCGCCAGAGACATCAACCCATAGGCCAGCGGCTGCTGCCGCGACAGGGTAAAGAGCCAACGCTCCAGCCCCACTTTGCGCACGTCGATCACCGTCTCGTACTCCGACACCACGCGCCCCTCGCGGGTGAGGAAAATCCGGGTCTTGTAGGCTCCCTCGGTGAGGTTGGCGGGCAGGCTGATCGCGGTGCGAAACAGCGTCTGCTCGTCGAGGGCGACGGCGTTCTCCAATAGCTGGTAGGCATCCGTGCGTTCGCGGATGCGGATGAGTGCGTCGGTAAACCTCTCGGCATCCTCGGCCATGCTCGCCGCGCCAACCGAGCGGATCGCGCGCGGGATCGAGACCCGGTGGCGCAAATCCTCGGTATTGGTCAGCACCTGCTCGAACGGCCCGCTCGTGGCTACCGCGTAGAAGCTGGGCGCGGCGTCGAGATCGACAGCGTCGGTATTGACCCAGATGCCGAAGCGGCGCTCCTTGCGCCGGACCTGCACCGGTTGCGACGGTCCGGCCACGGTGATCACCACGCCGAGCGGCACCTCCGAGATCGGTGCCTCGCGCTTGACCGCACCGAAGATGAGGATGTCCGAGCCCTCGAACGTGGCGGTGATCGCCACCCGGTCCCGCGACAGGCCCAGCACCACCTCCTCGGCGCGCAGGGGCAGCGTCGCCAGACACAGGAGGAGCGCGAGGCGCAGCATCAGTGCCCCCCCGCGCCCGAGGCGATGGAATAGAGCTCCGACGGCATCACCAGCAGGTCAAAGGCCAGCTTGCCGCAGACCACGAGCACCATCACTGCCAGCAGGATACGCAGTTGCTCGGCCTTCATCCGCGTGCCGATCATGGTGCCGAACTGCGCACCGATCACGCCTCCCACGAGCAAGAGCACCGCCAGCGCGATATCAACGGTGAAATTGGTGGTGGCGTGCAGGAGCGTGGTAAAGGCGGTGACGAAGATGATCTGAAACAGCGACGTGCCCACCACCACCTTGGTCGGCATCCCCAGCAGGTAGATCATCGCCGGCACCATGATGAAGCCGCCGCCCACACCCATGATCGCGGCGAGCACACCCACCGCCACCCCGACCAGCAGCGGCGGGATCACCGAGATATAGAGCCCCGAGGTGCGAAACCGCATCTTGAAGGGCAGCCCGTGCACCCATCCGTGCTTCTTGCGCTTCGGGGCAGCCCCCCGGCGGGTATTGCGGATCGCGCGCAGGCTCTCGATGAACATCATCCCGCCGATCACGCCGAGAAAGACGACGTAACACAGCTTCACCAGCAGATCGACCTGACCCAGCGATTTCAGGTAGTTGAACAGCACCACGCCCAGCGCCGCGCCGAAGAGCCCACCCACGAGCAACACCGTGCCCATCCTCAGATCGACGGTCTTTCGTCGCAGATGCGCCAGCACGCCCGAAAACGACGAGGCGACAATCTGGTTGGCCTCGGTCGCCACGGCGACGGCAGGCGGGATACCGATGAAGAACAGAAGTGGCGTCATCAGGAAACCGCCGCCAACCCCGAACATGCCCGACAGCACGCCCACGATCCCGCCAAGCCCCAACAGCAGGAAGGCGTTGACCGAAACCTCGGCGATGGGGAGATAAATCTGCATGATGATTGTTAGCCCCATGCCGCCACGATATGCAAGGGAGCGGCACGGTTTGGCCCACGGACAGGTGATAAATTCTTGTTGCCGGAAAGCGTCTTTCGCAAAGCGCGAAGACGCGCGGCTCAACCGAGATGCTTTTCCAGGATCAGCGCGTCCACCGCTATGCCGCCTGCGCGCGGATAATAGCCCGGGCGGCACGCACATTTGCGCCAACGGGCGACGGCATAGAGGGCGCGGGCGGCGGCGTTGTCGGCGGCCACCTCGAGAAAGCCGCGCACCGCCCCGCGCGCCTTCGCCTCGGCCTCGAATCGGGCAAGGCATGCGCGCCCCAACCCCGCACGCCGATGCCCCGGATCGGTGGCCAGCGTCAGCAATTCCGCCTCGTCGGCGATTGCCCGGCCAAGGGCAAAGGCGCGCGCATCGCCCACGATAAAGGTATACGGGCTGTCCAGAAGGTCCGCGAATTCCGCCGCCGACCATCCCCGCCCCTGCCCCGCGAAGGCGCGGGCGTGGGTGGCCGACAGGATCTCAGGCGTCATCGAGGATCACAGGCGGTACGTCTCGGGCGGGCGCGGCATCGGCGGGCCGGACATAGAGCGGCGCAGGCGGCGGCGCATCGGCGGGGACATCGCGGGCCAGCAGCGCGATCATCCGCGCCATCTCCGAGGGTGGTGGCGGCCCGGCGGGATCGGATACGTCGGACGCGGGGATCAGCGCCGGGACCGCGCCAGCACCAAGGACATGCACCATGCCACGCGGCGCGGGAACAGCAGGCGTGCCGCCCCTTTCCAGCGCGCGGATCACGTCGAAAGTGCTGATTCCAACAGCAGAAATATCCAGCGACAGCGCCAGCCCCCTTGCCGCGGCCACCGAGATGCGGATGCCGGTGAAATTGCCGGGGCCGATGCCGACGCCGATCCGGTCGAGATCGCGCCACGCCGCGCCCCCCTCGGCCAGCACCTCCTCCAGAAGCGGCATCAGCCGCTCGGCCTGGCCGCGGCCCATCTCTTCGGCACGGGCGGCCAGAACCCGCCCACCCGACAGCAAAGCGGCCGCGCAATGCGCGCCCGACGTGTCGAAGCCCAATGTCAGGGGTTCAGAGCCCAACGGGGCGCACCTCTGTCACCTCGGGGATGTAGTGGCGCAGCAGGTTCTCGATGCCCATCTTCAGCGTGATGGTCGAGGACGGGCAGCCCGCGCAAGCGCCTTGCATATGGAGATAGACCACGCCGCGCTCGAACCCGTGAAAGGTGATGTCGCCACCGTCCTGCGCCACGGCGGGGCGCACGCGGGTATCGAGCAACTCCTTGATCTGGCCTACGATTTCCGAGTCTTCGCCGCTGTGGTCGGCGTGGCCGGAGGCGCCGCCACCCTCTTGGGACATGACCGGCTGGCCGGATTGGTAATGCTCCATGATCGCGCCGAGGATGGCCGGCTTGACATGGTCCCACTCGGTATCGTCTGCCTTGGTCACGGTGACGAAGTCATTGCCCAGGAACACCCCTGCGATCCCCGGGACGCGAAAGATTCGCGCCGCCAGAGGCGAGGCCTCGGCCCCTTCCGCGCTCGGGAAATCGGCGGTGCCGCCTTCGAGCACGGCCTGGCCCGGGAGAAACTTGAGCGTCGCGGGGTTGGGTGTGGATTCGGTCTGGATGAACATGGGAGGCCCCTTTTTCAGCTTAGGCAGATATGCGCGCGGGCGGGCCGCGAGTCAAGGTTTGGAACGATTCTAAACATGCGCGGGCCGGTGCGAAACGACAGGTTCGGGCACCGAACCGCGAGGTTCGCGGCGCTCAGGTGATCGCCTCGAGCCGGTCCTTGCTGAGGTCGCCCGGCACGATGGTGATCGGGATCGGCAGCCCGCCGGCATTTCGGGTCAGTTGCGTGACCAGCGGCCCCGGCCCCTTCTTGTCCGAGGCGGCCCCGAGCACGAGCACCCCGATATCGGGGTCGTCACGGACCTGCGCCATGATCTCGGCAACCGGCTCGCCCTCGCGGATGGCCAACTCGGGGTCGACCCCCTGCTTGTCGCGCATCCACTTGGCAAACACCTCGAAATGCGCCTCGATGCGCTCGCGGGCCTCTTCGCGCATGATGTCGCCCACGCCGATCCAGTGGTTGAATTCCTCGGGCGGAATCACCGCGAGCACCTCGACGCCGCCGCCGGTATGCGCCGCGCGCATTGCCGCAAAGCGAATGGCGTTGAGACATTCGCGGCTATCGTCGAGCACCACGAGAAACTTGCGCATGGACCGGCCTCCTCAAGCGGGCATCATGACGCGGAACCCGCGCCGGGGCAAGAGAGGTGATGGGGGGTGTTGAGCGCGCGACCCCCTCAGGCGAATGTCCCGCTGACCCGCCCCAGAAGCATGAAGGCGCGGGCGGTGCGGGTTTCGGAGAGGTCGGATATCTCGGCATCGGTCGCTGTCTCGGCGAAGTTCGACACCATCCGGTCAAAAAGCCGCAGGAAATGGTGCGCCGCGTCGCGAAAGATCGCGTCCTGTTTCATGCGCGCCGCAGTGAGCGCCAGCGACGAGCGGTCGCGGATACCGCCCAAGGCGGCGACGGCGCGGCCGCGCTCTCCGGCGGCGAAGCGGCGCCATATCTCGGGGCGGGCCATGTCGGGGCGCATATCGTCCATGTAGATGCCGTCCTGCGCCAGCAGGGTGAGCACGTCCTGCGCGGCGCGCACGAGCTGCGCGGTGGGACGGTCCTTGAGTGCGCGGCGCAGCGCGTTGAACCCGGCCTTGTCCTCGGGGCTTTCGGGGAAATTGAGCGCGCGGATGAAATCCTCCCGATCGAGCGGCGGCGCGGTCTCTTCGGCGGGGGTGCCAAGCGGCAGCACGACCTGGCCCGAGGACGGATCAGGCGCAGGGGGCGCGGGATGGACCGGGCGTGGCGGCTCTTCGACGCGGACCGAGGAAAAGGTGGCGAGCGCGGTCTCGGTCTTGCGCTGGGCGGCCACGATCTCGTCGAGCTTCTGGGCCACGGTCTTGTCGACCGTCGCGCCGAGCGACGTGTTCTGCGCGATATAGGCCTCGCGAATGGCGTCGATGGCGGCGCGCAGCCGCGCGCTTTCCTCGCGCATGGTGCGGCTGGCACGGGCGGCGGTGGCCCCTACCCACAGCATCGCCACCGGCATGAACACCGCGATCAGCACGGTCACGAAATGCAGCGCGCGGCCCGCCGACTCGGGGCCGGGCGCGAGCACGATGAAGTAGACCGCCGCCCCGGCGAGCCACGCCACCGACAGGATCGCGGCGATGATCTCGACCGCGGTCAGTCGCTCGCGGGGCGAGGTGGCTGCGGGACGCGGCGGGGGATCGGATGATGGGGCCATGTGCCGGGCCTTTGCCTCAGATATAGGCGATCTTGACCACCTCGTAGGACCGCTCGCCGCCGGGGGTGCGCACCTCGACGCTGTCGCCCTCTTCCTTGCCGATGAGCGCGCGGGCGATGGGAGATTTCATGTTGAGCAGGCCCTTCTCGATACTGGCCTCGTGTTCGCCGACGATCTGCCATGTGTGCTCGGCTTCGGTGTCCTCGTCGATCAGGGTCACGGTGGCGCCGAACTTGATCGCGCCCGACAGGCGCTTGGGGTCGATCACCTCGGCGAGGCTGAGGATGCCCTCGACCTCCTTGATGCGACCCTCGATGAAGGACTGTTTTTCCTTGGCGGAATGGTATTCGGCATTCTCGCTGAGATCGCCATGCTCGCGCGCCTCTGCGATGGCGCGGATGATGGCGGGACGCTCGACCGACTTGAGGTGCTTGAGCTCTTTTTCCAGCGCTTCGTGACCGGCGGCTGTCATCGGTATCTTTTCCATCGCGCGCGTCCATCATCGCAAGAGGGGCCGCGAACCCGCAGCCCCGTTGGTGGTTTCCAATTGTGCGATCGAGATTGCACGAAGCGCGCGCCCGATTGCAAGAGGGGATCGCCGGGGGTGCGGGTTTCGCGCGCGCGAACATGGCCGCGAACGTGACAAATTGCCGGTTTCGGCATGTCATAACGTCGTGTTTCAATTGACGCCTCAAGCGGACGCACGATAGTCACTCTCGCAACTTTGTTGCGCGGGAGCGAGCGATCGCGGCGCGCGGCCCGGAAAGAGGATGGAGACGATGAGCGAAGCAACGCGCGAAGCGATGGAATACGACGTGGTGATCGTGGGGGCGGGGCCCGCGGGCCTCTCGGCCGCCATCCGGTTGAAGCAACTCGACGAGAGCCTCGACGTGGTGGTGCTGGAAAAGGGCTCGGAGGTCGGCGCGCATATCCTGTCGGGCGCGGTGCTCGATCCCTCTGGCCTCGACGCGCTCCTTCCCGACTGGAAGGAGCGTGGCGCGCCGCTGAACGTGCCGGTGCGCGACGACAATTTCTACATGCTGGGCGCGGCGGGCCGCGTCCGGGTGCCCAACTGGCCGATGCCGCCGCTGATGAACAACCACGGCAATTACATCGTCTCGATGGGCAATGTCTGTCGCTGGATGGCCGAACAGGCCGAGGAACTCGGCGTCGAGATATTCCCCGGCATGGCCTGCTCGGAGATGGTCTATGGCGACGGTGGCGAGGTCAAGGGCGTGGTTGCGGGCGAATTCGGCCGCAACCCGGACGGCACCCCGGGGCCGAACTATGAGCCGGGAATGGAGTTGCACGGCAAGTACGTGTTCCTCTCGGAAGGCGTGCGCGGCAGCCTGTCGAAGGAGGTGATCGCGAAATACGACCTCGCCAGCGGTGTCGAGCCGCAGAAATACGGGCTCGGCATGAAGGAAATCTGGGAGGTGGACCCCGACAAGCACCGCGAGGGCAGCGTCACCCACACGATGGGCTGGCCGCTGGGCAAGAACGCCGGCGGCGGCAGCTTTATCTATCACCTCGAGAACAACCAAGTTTACGTGGGCTTCGTGGTGCACCTCAACTACGAGAATCCGCATCTCTATCCCTACATGGAATTCCAGCGGTTCAAGCATCATCCGATGGTCGCCGACCTGCTGAAAGGGGGCAAGCGCGTGGCCTATGGCGCGCGGGCGATCTCGGAGGGGGGCTGGCAGTCGATGCCGAAGATGGTGGCGCCGGGCGTGGCGCTGCTGGGCTGTTCGGTGGGGATGGTCAACGTGCCGCGCATCAAGGGCAACCACAACGCGATGCTCTCGGGCAAGGCCGCCGCCGAGTCCGCGCACGAGGCGATCAAGGCAGGTCGCGCGAGCGACGAGCTGAGCGCGTATGAGACCGAGGTGCGCGAGGGCGCGATCGGCCGCGACCTCAAGAAGGTGCGCAATGTCAAGCCGCTTTGGTCGAAATACGGGCTTCTGACCTCGCTCACGCTGGGTGGGTTCGACATGTGGACCAACACCGCCGGGTTCAGCCTTCTGGGCACGCTGGGGCACGGCAAGTCCGATGCCGAGGCGACCGGAAAGGCGAGCGATCACAAGCCGATCGACTATCCCAAGCCCGACGGCAAGCTGAGCTTCGACCGGCTGACCAACGTGAGCTTCTCGATGACCAACCACGAGGAGAACCAGCCCTGTCACCTGCAACTGGGCGACCCGGAGGTGCCAGTCTCGGTCAACCTGCCGGAATACGCCGAGCCGGCGCAGCGCTACTGTCCGGCGGGTGTCTACGAAGTGGTGCACGAGGAGGGCAGCGATCCGCGCTTCGTCATCAATTTCCAGAACTGCGTGCATTGCAAGACCTGCGACATCAAGGACCCGAGCCAGAACATCACCTGGGTCACGCCGCAGGGCGGCGACGGGCCGAACTATCCCAACATGTGACGCAGGCGTGACCGGCGGCGGCGCGGGCGCGGGGCCGCGCCGCATTGCCTTGGGCCGGGCGGCACATTAGGTTTGTCCGGTGGTTTGTAGCAAGAAGGGGCCCCATCGTGACGCATCGCAGGTTTCTGGCCGCGCTCGCCGTTTTTGTGACGCTGGGCACGCAAGGGGCGGCGCAGGCGCCGTCGGGCGCCTATCTCGCCGCGCAACACGCCCGCGCGCAGGGCGATTTTGCCGCCGCGGCACAGTATTACGCGCAGGTGCTGACGCGCGACCCGGGCAATATCGAGGTTCTGGAGAGCGCGGCATTCGCCTACATGGCGCTGGGACAGGTGGACCGGGCGGCCGCCGTCGCCCGCAAGATGGAGGCCGAGGACGCACGGAGCCAGATCGCGCAGATCCCGCTCATCGTCGAGGCGGCGCAGGACGAAGACTGGGCCGGGCTTCTGACGCGCATCGAGGCGGGGCGCGGGGCGGGAGAGCTTGCCGACGGCATGATCGCGGCCTGGGCCGAGCTGGGGCGCGGCGACATGTCGGCGGCGCTGACGCGGATCGACGCGCTGGCAGAGGAGCAGGGCCTGCGCAATTTCGCGCTCTATCACAAGGCGCTGGCGCTGGCGGTGGTCGGCGATTTCGAGGCCGCGGACCGGGTGTTTTCGGGCGAATCCGACGGGCAGGTGCAGCGCACGCGCAGCGGCGTTGTCGCCTGGGCGCAGGTGCTGAGCCAACTGGGCGAGACGGACCGCGCGCTGAGCGTTCTCGAGGACACGTTCGGCAGCACGCCCGAGCCCGGGATCGCCAATCTGCGCGCGCGGCTGGAGGCCGGGGAAACGGTGCCCTTCACGATGATCGAGGGGCCGCGGGACGGGGTGGCCGAGGTGTTCTTCTCGCTGGCACGCGCGCTCATGCAGGAGGCCAATGACGAGTTCGTGCTGATCTATGCCCGCGCCGCCGAGGCCATCGACCCGAACCATGTGTACGCCACCATCACCGCCGCCGAAACGCTTCAGAGCATGGAGCAATACAAGCTCGCCATCGACGCATTCGCCAGCGTCCCGCGCGATCACCCGGCGTTCCATACCGCCGAGTTGGGCCGCGCCGAGGCACTGCGCGCCACCGGCAAGCCCGACGCCGCGGCAGAGGTGCTGGCCCAGCTTGCCGGGCATTTGCCCGAGATCGTGGATATCCACGTAGCGGCGGGCGACCTGCACCGCGAGCAGGAGGAATACGAGGAGGCGATCGCCGCCTATAACCGCGCCGTCACCCTGCTGGAAGAGCGCGACAACCCGCAATGGTTTGTCTACTACGTGCGCGCCATCGCCCACGAGCGGCTCGACAACTGGTCCGAAGCCGAGGCCGATTTCCGCCGCGCGCTGGACCTGAACCCCGATCACCCGCAGGTGCTCAACTATCTCGGTTACACGATGGTCGAGAAGGGCGTGAACCTCGACGAGGCGCTTGGCATGATCGAGCAGGCCGTCGCGGCACGGCCCGACAGCGGCTATATCGTCGATAGCCTTGGCTGGGTACTCTACCGGCTGGGCCGCTACGACGAGGCGATCGGCCACATGGAGCGCGCCGCCGAGTTGATGCCCACAGATCCTGTGGTCAACGACCATCTGGGCGACGTGCTCTGGGCCGTCGGGCGCAAGACCGAGGCGCGATTCCAGTGGCGGCGCGCGCTGTCGCTGCACGAGACCACGACCTCGCCCGATCTCGACCCCGAGCGCGTGCGCCGCAAGCTGGAGGTCGGGCTCGACGAGGTGCTGCACGAAGAAGGCGCCGAACCGCTTCGGATGGTCGATGACGGCGGCTGACGCGGGCGTCCACGAGGCCGCCCCTGCCAAGATCAACCTCGCGCTGCATGTCACCGGCCGACGGGCCGACGGCTATCACCTGCTCGATTCACTGGTGGCCTTTGCCGATATCGGCGACCATGTGCAGGCCCGCCCCGCCACACGCACGCGGCTGCGCGTGACCGGGCCGATGGCGGCGGGTGTGCCGCGCGGCGGGGAAAACACGGTGCTGCGCGCCGCTGCGCTGATCGGCATCGCGGCCGATATCACCCTCGAAAAGTACCTGCCCACCGCTGCCGGGATCGGCGGCGGATCGAGCGACGCGGCGGCCACGCTGCGCGCGCTGGCGCGGCTTGGGGGCATCGCGGTGCCCGGGGGCGTGCTGGCGCTGGGGGCGGATGTGCCCGTGTGCCTGCTGGCGCGGGCAGCGCGGATGCGCGGGATCGGCGAGGAGGTGCAGCCGGTGGACGGGCTGCCCGCGCTCGACGCGGTGCTGGTCAACCCGCGCGTGCCGGTGGCCACGCCGGGTGTGTTCGCCCGTCTCGACCGCCGCGAGAACGATGGACTGCCCGAGGTTCTGCCGCACTGGCACGATGGGGCCGACTGCGCCCGCTGGCTCGCCGCGCAGCGCAACGACCTCGAAGACCCGGCGCAGGCGCTCTGCCCCGAGATCGGCGCGGTGCTGGCGGGCTTGCGCGAGAGCCATGACTGCGCGCTGGCGCGGATGTCGGGATCGGGGGCCACCTGTTACGGGCTCTATCCCGACGCGATGGCGGCAACACGGGCGGCGGCGCGGATCGCGGCTGAGCGGCCCGATTGGTGGGTGGTGGCGACGCGGCTCAGGTGAGGCGCGCGACCACGTAATCGGCAAGATGATCGAGCATGTCGCGCACCGGGTGTTCTGGCAGAACCCCGAGCGCTGTGCGCGCATCCGCGATCCAGCCCTGCGCGGCGGCCCGCGTCTCTTCGAGCGCGCCGCGTGCATGCAGGATATCGAGCGCACGGTCGAGATCGCCGTCCTGCTGGTCGCCCTTCTCGATGGTGCGCCGCCAGAAGGCGCGCTCGCTGTCATCGGCCTGCGCCAGCGCGCGAATCACCGGCAGGGTGAGCTTGCGCTCGCGGAAATCGTCGCCCACGTTCTTGCCGGTGGCGCGCGCATCGCCCTGGTAGTCGAGCAGGTCATCGACGATCTGGAACGCGATGCCGAGCGCGTCGCCGTAATCATAGAGCGCGCGCACCTGTGGCTCGGGTGCCCCCGCGATCACGCCGCCCACCTGCGTCGCCGCCGAGAAGAGCGCCGCCGTCTTGCCGCGCACCACCTGGAGATAGAGCGCCTCTGTCGTGGCGAGGTCGCGCGCCGTGCTGAGCTGAAGCACCTCGCCCTCGGCGATGGTGGCGGCGGCGTCCGACAGGATGTCGAGCACGCGCAGCGATTCGGTTTCGACCATGAGCTGAAAGGCACGGGCAAAGAGGTAATCGCCCACCAGGACGCTCGACTTGTTGTCCCACAACAGGTTGGCGGTGGGTCGGCCCCGGCGGCTCGCGCTCTCGTCGACAACGTCGTCATGCAGGAGCGTGGCGGTGTGGATGAATTCCACCGTCGCCGCGAGGCGCACGTCGTGATCGCCCGTGTAGCCGCACAGGTCGGCGGAGGCGAGCGTCAGCATCGGGCGCAGCCGCTTGCCGCCCGCCTCGACGAGATGGGCCGTCACCTCGGGGATGCGGGGCGCGTGACGCGACGCCATGCGCGCGCGGATGAGGGTATCGACATCGCCCAGCTTGGCGGCGAGATGCGCGGCCAGCGCCTCGTGCGGTTTGGTGGCTGCCTCGTCCAAGCTCATCGGTCCCCCCGGCCCTCGACAAATCCTGCGCGGTGCCCTTATCTCGCAGACATGAGACAGCTTTACCGCACCACCGACATGGCCAACATGGCGTTTGCCAAGGCGCTGCTTCAGGGCGAGGATATAGACTGCTTTGAAATGGACGTAAACATGAGCGTTCTGGAAGGCTCGATCGGGATTTTCCCGCGCCGCCTGATGGTTGGCGAGGCCGATTATGACGCGGCGCGGACGACACTTCTCGACAACGGGTTCTCGCTTGAGGACTGAGCCGTTTGCCCCGGCCGACCTGAGCCGCGATGCCTTTCTTGGCGGGCGGCTGGAGATCGCGCAGCCGCGCGCAGGGTATCGCGCCGGGATCGACCCGGTGCTGCTCGCCGCCGCGGTCCCGGCGCAGGAGGGCGAGACGCTGCTCGACCTGGGCTGTGGCGCGGGTGTGGCGGCGCTGTGCGTGGCGGCACGGGTGCCGGGCGTGCGGCTTGCGGGGCTGGAGATGCAGCCCGCCTATGCCGCGCTGGCGTGCGAGAACGCGGCGCATAATGGTGCCGAGATGGAGGTGCTGACCGGCGACGTGGCCGCGATGCCCGCGGCCCTGCGGCAGCGGCAATTCGACCACGTCATCGCCAACCCGCCCTATTTCGACCGCGGCGCGGGCACACCCGCCGCCGATGCCGGGCGCGAGGGGGCGCTGGGCGAGGCGGTGCCGCTGGCCGACTGGATCGCGGCGGCGCTGCGGCGCTGTCGCCCGGGGGGGCATGTCTGCGTCATCCACCGGGCCGAGCGGCTGGCCGATCTGCTGGCGGCGATGCGCGGCTCGGTCGAGGTGCTGCCACTGATTCCCCGGCGCGGACGAGCGGCGCGGCTGGTGCTGGTGCGGGCGCGCAAGGGCGGACGCGCAGGCCTGAGGCTCTGCGACGGCTGGCTGCTGCACGAGGGGCCGCGCCACGCGGGCGACGGGGAAAACCTCACACGATCAACGGCCTCGGTCCTGCGCGACGCGGCCCCCCTGCCCTTTTGCCGGTGAATTGCCGAAAATCCGATCGGAAAAAAGCCGCGCATCTCGCGGACGCAGCGTGACAGAATTGTAAAACTGTGCTGCAATTCCCATGTCCATGGGACACCCATTTCACTGAGGAGACAGCCAATGAGCTTGAGTTCGCATATCGAGGAACTGAAGAAGAAACATCACGCGCTCTCGGAAAAGGTGGAGGCGGCGCAACGCGCCCCGGGAGTGAGCTCGCTGGAACTCGCGGAACTCAAGAAACAGAAACTGAAAATCAAGGAAGAAATCGAGCGCCTGACGGTCAACGCCTGACAGGCGGCGCGGGCCGGGCGCGCGGCCCGGCCCCCGGCACGCTCGCTTGATTACGAGAAGAACTGTCCGCCATTGGCGGAGATGGTCGAGCCGTTGATAAAGCTCGCATCGTCGGAGACGAGGAAGCTCACGCAGCGGGCGATTTCCTCCGGCTCGCCCAAGCGGCCCGCCGGGATCATGCCGATGATCGCCTCGCGCACCTTTTCCGGCACCGCCATGACCATTTCGGTGGCGATGTAGCCGGGGCACACGGCGTTGGCGGTGATGCCCTTGGCCGCGCCCTCCTGCGCGAGGCTACGCACGATGCCGAGATCGCCGGCCTTGGTCGCGGCATAGTTGGCCTGCGCGAACTGGCCCTTCTGACCGTTGACCGAAGAGATCACCACGACCCGGCCAAAGCCGCGCTCGCGCATGCCCGGCCAGACTGGGTGGATGGTGTTGAACACGCCGGTGAGATTGGTGTCGATCACGTCGCCCCATTGCTGCGGCGTCATCTTGTGGAAGGGCGCGTCACGGGTGATGCCCGCGTTGGCCACGACGATCTCGATCGGGCCGAGATCGGCCTCGACGCGGCCGATCCCGGCCTTGGACTCGTCATAATCGGCCACGTTCCACTTGTAGGTCTTGATGCCGGTTTCCTCGGTGAATTTCGCGGCAGCCTCATCGTTGCCGGCATAGGTGGCGGCGACGGTGTAGCCGTCGGCTTTGAGCGCCTTGGATATGGCGGCGCCGATCCCGCGCGATCCTCCGGTGACGAGTGCAGTTCTGGCCATGATATCCTCCGCTATGGCTTGGTTCGTAAGTTGATTATCGGTTTGACCCGATGAGCGCAACAATGTTGCGCGGTAAATCTTCTGCGATGCAGCCAGGGCCTGCCGCTGGCCGGAAAAAAGGGCGCCGTGCGGGGCGCCCTTTGGTGATCCGTGCCCGCGTCACCGCGCGCCGGTCACGGGCGCTCGACGCAGAGCGCGACGCCCATGCCGCCGCCGATGCACAGCGTGGCGAGACCCTTTTTCGCACCGCGGCGCTGCATCTCGAACAGCAGCGTGTTGAGCACGCGGCAGCCGGATGCGCCGATCGGGTGGCCGATGGCGATGGCGCCGCCGTTGACGTTCACGATGTCGGGGTTCCAGCCCATCTCCTTGTTGACGGCGCAGGCCTGCGCGGCAAAGGCCTCGTTGGCCTCGACAAGGTCGAGGTCATCCACGCTCCATCCCGCCTTTTCCAGCGCCTTGCGGCTGGCATTGACCGGCCCGACGCCCATGATCGACGGATCGACCCCGGCGGTGGCGTAGGAGGCGATGCGCGCCAGCGGGGTGATGCCGCGGCGCTCGGCCTCGTCGGCACTCATCAGCAGGGTGGCGGCAGCGCCGTCGTTGAGGCCGCTGGCGTTGGCTGCGGTGACCGAGCCATCCTTGGTAAAGGCGGGGCGCAGCTTCTGCATGCCCTCGATGGTGGCGCCGTGGCGGATGTACTCGTCCTTGTCCACGACTGTCTCGCCCTTGCGGGTCTTGACGGTGAAGGGGATCACCTCGTCATCGAAGCGCCCGGCCTTCTGCGCGGCCTCGGCCTTGTTCTGGCTGGCCACGGCAAACTCGTCCTGCGTCTCGCGGGTGATCTGCCACTTGTCGGCGACGTTCTCGGCGGTCTGGCCCATGTGATAGCCGTTGAACGCGTCCCAGAGCCCGTCGCGGATCATCGTGTCGATGTATTTCATGTCACCCATCTTGTGGCCCGCGCGCAGATGCGCGGCGTGGGGCGAGAGCGTCATGCTTTCCTGTCCGCCGGCGCAGACGATCTGCGCATCGCCGAGCTGGATGTGCTGGGCCCCGAGCGCCACCGCCCGCAGGCCCGAGCCGCAGACCTGGTTGATACCCCAGGCCGCCGATTCGATGGGCAGGCCGGCGTTGACATGCGCCTGGCGTGCCGGGTTCTGGCCCTGCGCGGCGGTGAGCACCTGGCCGAGGATCGTCTCGGAGACCTCGGCCTTGTCGATGCCCGCGCGCGCAACCACCGCCTCGAGCACGGCGGCGCCGAGATCGTGGGCCGGGATGGTGGCGAACGCGCCGCCGAAAGAGCCGACAGCGGTGCGCGCAGCGGACGCGATTACGACATTGGTCATGGATATCCTCCTCCGGGATGGGCTGGCGCTTCGCGCCAGTGTTCCGGCGCGTCATAACGCAAGTGCTGCGTCGCGGCAACGGTGGTGGCCTTATGCCGCAGCCGGTTTCAGCCGGTGGCCTGCGCGAACCCGGTATCGAGCCAAGGCGGGCGCACCGTGGGCGCGCCGAAATAGTAGCCCTGGAGACAGTCAAGCCCGAGCGCCGTCAGATAGGCCGCGTCATCCGCGCGCTCGACGCTTTCGGCGACGGTGACCATGTCGAATTGCCGCCCGATGCTCAGCAGCGCGGCGGCGAGCACCTGGTTGTCGGCACTGGTGGCGATGCCGCGAATGAACTGCCCGTCGATCTTGAGGACGTCGAAGAAGAAATCCTTGAGAAATCTGAACGATGTGTAGCCTGCGCCGAAATCGTCGAGGGCAAAGCCAACGCCCTTGGCCTGCAACTCGGTCATGAAGCCGATGACCAGCTCGGGCACCAGCATGGCAGAGCTTTCGGTGATTTCGAGGATCAGCCGCTCGGCAATGGTGGGATCGCGCGACAGCCCCTTGCCCAACGTGCGCATCCAGCGGCGATAGCCGATGGAGCGCGCCGACATGTTGATCGACAGCCGCAGGTCGGGGTATTCGGCGAGGGTGGCCAGCCCCTTTTCCAGCGCGAGGCAGTCGATGATGCGCCCGCTCTCGCGCGTTTCCACCTGGGTGATGAACTCGCGCGCGGGGATCACTCGGCCGGTTTCGTCGGTCACGCGAATCAACCCCTCGTAGAAGGCCGGGCGGTCCGTTTGCCCGGCGGTAACCACGGGTTGAAAGGCGAGCAGCACCTGGCGGTGCCGGATCGCCGCCTCGACCATGTCGATCACCGATCGGTCGCGGGCAGAGACGGCATAGTTGAGCGGGCTGTCATGCCCGGCGGGGATATCCGCCCATTTTCCCTTGCGCCCCATGCCGCCCTCCGATTCCATCTGCGCTTGCAGGGTGCGCGTCCGGCCTTAAGGATCGCTTAAAGCGCGCATTTGAACGATTTGCACCGGGAGGGCGGCATGGAACGCTGTGGCTGGGCGGGCGATGACCCGCTCTACATCACCTATCACGACACCGAATGGGGCGTGCCCGAGCGAGACAGCCGCGCACTATGGGAGACGCTGGTGCTGGAGGGGTTCCAAGCGGGACTGAGCTGGATCACCGTGCTGCGCAAGCGCGACAATTTCCGCGCGGCGTTTCAAGGGTTCGACCCGGAGGCGATCGCCGGATGGGGCGAGGCCGAGGTGGCGCGGCTGCTGGATGATCCGGGCATCATCCGCCACCGCGGCAAGATCGCGGCGACCATCGGCAACGCGCGGGCGTGGCAAGAGATCGAGGCGGAGCAGGGCTTTGCCCGCTACATCTGGGATTTCGTGGACGGCAGGCCGGTGCAAAACCGATTCGCGACCCTCGCGGAGGTGCCGGCCGATACGGACATTTCCCGTAAACTTTCGAAGGACCTGAAACGCCGCGGCTTTCGCTTCTGCGGGCCGACGATCACCTATGCGTTCATGCAGGCGGCGGGGCTGGTCAACGACCACCTGGTGACCTGCCCGTGCCATGCAGAGGTGGCAAGGCTGGGCTGAGGGAGGGGGTGAGCTACTCCCCAATGTTTGGACAGTTTCCGGCGTAAATTAAGCTACTCTTTGCTCCTGCTGATCGGGTTGGGGGTCTTCATCCCGCAGCCAATAGACCACGGCTGGGGGTTTGCCGCCAAGGGCAGAATGGGGGCGCTTTCGGTTGTAGAACTCGATCCATTTGCCGAGACCCGCCGTGGCTTCCGGTCCGGTCTCCCAGGCGTGCAAGTACGCCTTGTTCCGCGCGCGGGGCACGCCTCGTTCCACGCGCGGGGGGGATGTTTGTGAGGTCCGCGAGAGACAGGCAAGCGCCGGAACGCGCCCCCTCTCCCGCACAACGCCTGTTTCGGAATCGCCTTTGATGCCCTATATGACATGCCATTCCGACGACAGGACGCACCATGACCCAGACCGCCCCGATCACGCAGGATGTACTGACCATCCCCCGCAAGGCCCCCGCAGGCCCCGTCAACATCGTCGGGCTGACCCGCGAAGGGCTGCGCGCGGCGTTGATCGACTCGGGAACCCCCGAGAAACAGGCCAAGATGCGGGTGAACCAGATCTGGCAATGGGTCTATCAGTGGGGGGTACGCGATTTCCACGCGATGACCAACCTCGCCAAGGCCTATCGCGCCGACCTGGCAGAGAAATTCGTGATCGAGGTGCCAGAGGTGGTCAGCCGACAGGTGAGCGCCGACGGCACGCGCAAATACCTCGTGCGGATCGCGGGCGGGCACGAGGTCGAGGTGGTCTATATCCCCGAGACGGATCGCGGCACGCTGTGCATCTCGTCCCAGGTGGGCTGCACCCTGACCTGTTCGTTCTGCCATACCGGCACGCAAAAGCTGGTGCGTAACCTGACCGCCGGAGAGATCATCGGGCAGGTGATGCTGGCGCGCGACGACCTCGATGAATGGCCGAAACAGGGCGAGCCCGCGGGCGAGCGGCCCCGCCTCATCAGCAATATCGTGCTGATGGGCATGGGCGAGCCGCTCTACAATTTCGAGAACGTCCGCGACGCGATGAAGATCGCGATGGATGGCGAGGGGATATCGCTGTCACGCCGCCGGATCACGCTCTCGACAAGCGGTGTCGTGCCGGAAATCGCGCGGACCGCGCAGGAGATCGGCTGCCTGCTCGCTGTCAGCTTCCACGCCACCACCGACGAGGTGCGCGACAAGCTGGTGCCGATCAACAAGAAGTGGAATATCGAGACGCTGCTTGGGGCGTTGCGCGAATATCCGCGGCTCAGCAATTCCGAGCGGATCACCTTTGAATACGTGATGCTCAAGGATGTGAACGACAGCGACGCCGATGCGCGCCGGCTGGTCAAGCTGATCGCGGGCATCCCGGCGAAGATCAACCTCATCCCGTTCAACGAATGGCCCGGCGCGCCGCATCAGCGCAGCGACTGGGAGCGGATCGAGGCGTTCGCGCATATCCTCTACAAGGCGGGTTATGCCAGCCCCATCCGCACCCCGCGCGGCGAGGATATCATGGCCGCCTGCGGACAGCTCAAATCCGCCACCGAGCGCGCGCGCAAGCCGCGCCGCGAGATAGAGGCCGAGGCGGGAGCGAGCCGCCCTTGACCGGGTTCGCGCCGCTGCCGCAGCCCCTGAATGCCGAGGGCGAGGCGCGCCGCGTGGGTGTCGAGATCGAGCTGGGCGGGCTCGACGAGGCGCGCGTGGCGCGGATCGTGGCCGACCGGCTGGGCGGGCGCGCCGATCAGGAGGACAGCCATATCTGGGCTGTCCGCGAGAGCGGGATCGGCGATGTCGAGGTCTATCTCGACATTTTCCTGCGCAAGGCACAGAAAAGCCGGCTGCGCGACCTGGCGCTGGACCTGGGCCGCGAGGTGGTGCCGGTCGAGATCGTCACCGAACCGCTGGACATGGACGGGCTCGCACGGCTCGACGATCTGCGCGAGGCCCTGCGCGACGCCGGCGCGCAGGGCAGCGGCGCGGGGCTCGTCTTCGGCTTCGGCGTGCATTTCAACATCGAGGTGGCGAGCGGGGCCGATGCCGACACGGTGCGCCCGCTGCTGGCCTATGCGCTGATCGAGGACTGGCTGCGCAGTGCCTACCCGATCGACGAGTCGCGCCGCCTGTTGCCGTTCACCGATCCCTACCCCACCGATTTCGTGCGCGCGCTGATCGAGGCGGGGCCGGAGGCGGCGCGCGATCACGTCACAGGGCTCTACCTGGAACTGACACCGAGCCGCAATCGCGGGCTCGACATGCTGCCGCTCTTCGCGCATTTCGACGGCCCCCGCGTCGCCGCCGCGATCTCGGACAAGACATCGGCGCGGCCCACCTTTCATTTCCGCCTGCCCGATTGCCGGATCGACGAGGCCGACTGGTCGCTGGCCGGGGAATGGTGGCGCTGGGTGGCGGTGGAGCGGGTGGCGCGCGACGATGCACTGCTCAGGCGGCTGTCGGATGCGTGGCTCGACGATCACGGGCTGGTGACGCTGTCGCGCCAGCACTGGGCGGCGCGCGCCGGGCGCATCCTGCTGACGGCGGGGATCGAAACCGCATGACCCGAACCGCGCCGCGCCCCGTGATCGGGGTCACCGTCTCGCGCCGCTCGGGATGGCGCATCTACCCGCTGATCGCGCTCAACCTGTGGCTAGCGGGCGGGTGCCCGCGGCGCTGGCAGGCCGGGCGCGAGACCGAGATGGGCGCGGTCGATGGCGTCATCATCGGCGGCGGCGACGACATTTCGCCCGATCTCTACGGCGGCCGGATCGTCACCTCGGCGCGGCTCGACCCGGACCGCGACGCGCTGGAGCGGGGCGTGGTGCTCGATGCCTTCGCGCGGGGGATGCCGGTGCTGGGGATTTGCCGGGGCAGCCAGATGCTCAACATCGCGCTGGGCGGCACGCTGCACCAGGACGCCTACGCCACCTACGAGGCGAGCGACCACCGCCGCACGATCCTGCCGCGCAAGGAGGTCAACATCGTGCCCGGCACGCGGCTGGCGCGGCTGGCCGGGACCGAGCCGATGAAGATCAACGCGCTGCACAGCCAGGCGGTCGACGTGCTGGGCGACGGCCTGCGGGTGGCGGCGCGGGATCGCGGCGGCATGGTGCAGGCCATCGAGCGGGTCGAGGAGCCGTTCGCGCTGGGGGTGCAGTGGCACCCCGAGCACCTGTTCTACGCCCGCCGACAAATGGGGATTTTCCGCGCGCTCGTCGCCGCCGCGCGCGCGCGGCGCGCCAAGGCGGCGCAGCTTGCCGGCGTCGACGCCGAGGCGGGCTGAGCGCGGAGAGGCTGCGCCGGTGCTGCTCTCAACGGGACATTGATGACCTGCCCTCGCCGCGGAACACGGCGCAGAGAAAGGCGGGCGCGGGCTGACGCCGCGTCAAACCGTGCTATCCTTTGCCCGGACCAGAGGAGACGCGCGATGATCCGACTTGCCCTTGCCCTGATCCTGCTCGCCGCCGGTGCCACCGCGCAAGAGCGCCGCCCCAGCCATTGCATCGCCCTCGCAGATGCCGCGCCGGGGGTGCACTACCTGCACGCGGCCGGCTTCCGCGACCCGCTGCCCGATCACACGGTGCGCATCCGCTACGTCAGCCACGCCTCGTTCCTGATCCAGGCGGGCGGGTTGTCGGCGGTGACGGATTACGCCGGGTTTCTCGGCAGCGCCGGGTTCACCCCCGACGTCGTAACCATGAACCACGCCCATGCCACCCATTTCACCACCGATCCCGATCCGGCGATCCCCCATGTCCTGCGCGGCTGGGGCCGCTTCGGCGAGGGGGTGGAGCATCACCTCGATCTCGGCGCGATGCTGATCCGCAACGTCTCCACCGATATCCGGCTGGGCAGCAGCGGGCGCGAGCCGCTCGGCAACTCGATCTTCGTGTTCGAGACCGAGGGGCTGTGCATCGCGCACCTGGGACACCTGCACCACGAACCGACCGAGGACCAATACGCAGCCCTGGGGCGGATGGACGTGGTGATGGCGCCCGTGGATGGCGGCTATACCATGGCGCTCGACGCGATGATGGCGGTGCTGCGGCGGATGGAGGCGAGCATCGTCATCCCCATGCACTGGTTCACCGACGCCGGGCTGGCGCGGTTCCTCGCGGGGATGGAGGATGAATTCGCCATCCACCGCCCCGGCACCAGCGAGATCGAGGTCTCGCTGCGCAGCCTGCCCGACCGGCCCACCATCGTGGTGCTTCGTCCCGGCTGGCTGCGCGCCGGTGAGTGATGCCTCATTCGGGGCGCGGAAGGGCGACGAGACCCAGCGCGCGAGCGCTCGCAAGCGAGAGGATATTGCTGTCGAGCCCATGTTCCGCCTGGTAGCGGCGGACAGCTTTGCGGGTGCGCGCATCCATCCGCCCCGTCACCGGCCCGGGATGCAGCCCCCGCGCCATCAGCGCGCGTTGCAGCGAGGCGATGAAATCTGGCGTCCGGTCTTGCGGGCAGGGCGTCTCGATCCAGCGCACGCGCCGTTCCTCGATGATCGATTGCCGCGTCTCGGTGGCATAGCGCGCGGGCGTGACGATACGGCCATCGGCGGCGGTGACGGCGGGGGCGGTCTGCACCTGCTCGGTCACGGTCTCGACCACGGCGGGCGAGACCTGCTTGCCCCAGCAGGTGCCGGGGGGCGCGCCGGGCGGCGCCTCGGCCAGGCCCGGCGGCGGCACGAGCGCGTGCGGCACGGGCTGACAGGCGGCAAGCGCGAGGATCAGCGCGGCGGCGGGGAACGGGCGGCTGGGCATGGGCGGCGGATCGGTCCGGATCAGGGCTGTCACGGCGAGCCTAGCCGGTTTGCCCCGGCGGGGGAAGCGGCGCGGCGTCCGCATCCGCCAGCCGGTCGAGCAGGTCCGAGATATCCTCGATCTTCTCGGCCACGAGATGGATCACGCCGGCCTGCCGCTCTACCCGTCCCGTCACCCGCAGCAACCGCCCGGCGATCACCGCGCGGCGGAACCGCTCGAACAGCTTGCGCCAGACGATGACGTTGATCACCCCGGTCTCGTCCTCGAGCGTGAGAAACACCACGCCGCGCGCTGTGCCGGGCCTCTGGCGCAGGATCACCAGCCCCGCCACCGCCACACGCCCCCCCGCCAGCACCTCGGGCAGGCGGGCAGCGACGAGCGCCGCGGGCGGACGGGGCAGGCAGGGACTCATGAGAACAAAAATAGAACAAATACCTGTGGCCGCAACTCTTTTTCATGCGGCACGGCAAAAATGGTCTGGCCTCGGGCCGGGCGGTTGACTAGGTAGCCTGTTGAACTGCTGTCAAAGGGAGAGTCCCGCATCATGGCGAAAATCACCTATATCGAGCACAACGGCACGCGCCACGAGGTCGAGGTGGCCACCGGACTGACGGTGATGGAAGGCGCCCGCGACAACGGCATCCCGGGCATCGAGGCCGATTGCGGCGGCGCCTGCGCCTGCTCGACCTGCCATGTCTACGTCGCCCCCGAATGGGTGGAGAAACTGCCGCCCCGCGACGACATGGAAGAGGACATGCTCGATTTCGCCTACGAGCCCGACCCCGAACGCTCGCGCCTGACCTGCCAGCTCAAGGTGAGCGACGCGCTCGACGGACTGGTGGTGCAGATGCCCGAGCGCCAGATCTGAGGCGATGCGCGGCCTTGCCCTGATCGCCGCGCTGCTCCTGCCCGGCATGGCGGCGGCACAGGCGATCACGGCGGCAAACTACACCGACCCCACCGACCGCTACGGCCACAGGGTGCTGGGCGCGGGTGGTGAATGGGGCGCGCTGACGCTCGATCTCGACGACGGCACCACGCGCCGCGTCACCCTGCCCCAAACCCTCGTGTTCGAGGATCCCGCCCCGCGCCTCGCCGATCTCGACGGCGACGGCGCGGCAGAGGTGATCGTGGTGGAATCGAGCCTGCGCGAGGGCGCGCGCCTCGCCGTCTACGGCCCCGGCGGGCGCATCGCCGCCACGCCGCATATCGGCAGGCGCAACCGCTGGCTCGCCCCCATCGGTGCTGCCGATCTCGACGGCGACGGGCATGTCGAGATCGCCTATATCGACCGCCCCCACCTCGCCCAGGTGCTGCGGGTCTGGCGCTTTCGCGACGGCGGGCTGACCCATGTGGCCGACTATCCCGGGCTCACCAATCACAAGATCGGCTGGGATTTCATCCCCGGCGGCATCCGCCACTGCGGCGATGCGCCCGAGATGATCACCGCGGTCTCCGGCTGGTCGCAGGTGGCGGCCACGCGGTTTCGCGACAGCACCCTCGCAAGCGAAGCCATCCGCCCCTATCGCGGCCCCGAAGACCTCAACGCCGCCCTCGCCTGCCCCTGATCTTCACCTTTCCCCAAATACTCAAGGCCAGCCCGCACCTCACCCCGCGTCGGTCCGCCCCCGCCGGTCCGCCCGCAGCGCGGCATAGAGCACATGGGTCCGCCAGCGCCCGTTGATCTGGAGATAGCTCTGCGCCACGCCCTCGTACTTGAAGCCGCATTTCTCCAAGAGCCCCCGCGACGCCGCGTTCTCGGGCAGGCAGGCGGCCTCGATCCGGCTCAGGTCGAGCCGCCCGAAGGCGTGATGCACCACCCCCGCGATGGCCTCGGCCATGTAGCCCTGCCGCGCATGGGCCGCGCCGATCCAGTAGCCGAGATTGCCGGATTGCGCCGGGCCGCGCCGGATGTTGTCGAGCGTGATCGCCCCCAACAACACCCCGTCCTCGCGCCGGAACAGGAACAGCGGCAGCGCGCTGCCCCCGGTGATCGCCCGCTGCGCCCACCACACCCGGTTGGAAAATCCCTTGCGCGACAGGTGATCGTGGGCCCATGCCGGTTCCCACGGGATCAGGAACTCGGCACTCTCGGCGCGCAGGCTGCTCCAGTCGCGGAAATCCGCCATCACCGGCTGGCGCAGGGTCAGACGCTCGGTCTCGATCCTGGCGGGCCGGCGTGGCAGGAGGAACATCAGGCCGCGCGCCTCGCGTCGAGGGTCGCGATGTCCGGCGCACCCGCCACCGGGCCATAGAGCGCCAGCGCCGAGGGCGCGTGCGCCACCGTGGTCTCGGCCACCCGGCGCACATCGCCCAGACTGACCGCGTCGATCCGCTCGACCACCTCGGCCACGTCCGGCACACGACCCCAGATCTGCAACATCCGCGCCAGCCGTTCGGCCCGGTTGCCGGGGCTCTCCAGCCCCATCAGCAGCCCGGCCTTCATCTGCGCCCGCGCGCGCTCGATCTCGGTCTCGCTCATGTCCTCGGCCGCGCGCTTCATCTCGTCGATGGTGATCGTTGCCAGATCGCCGATGGCATCGCCGGAGGTGCCCGCGTAGATGGTCATCATGCCGGTATCGGCATAGGCCCCGGCCTGCGCAAAGATGGTGTAGCACAGCCCGCGCCGCTCGCGCACCTCCTGGAACAGCCGCGACGACATCGACCCGCCCAGCGCGGTGGCATAGATCTGCGCCGCGTGGATATCGTCATGGGCGTAATCCGGCCCCTCGAACGCCAGCGCCATGTGCGCCTGTTCCAGCGCCTTCTCGCGCCGCACCTCGCCGCCCTGGAACCGCGCGCGCGGTGCCTCGGCCACCGGCGCGGGGGCCATGTCGCCGAACATCCCTTCGGCCAGCCGCACCAGCGCGTCGTGATCCACCGCGCCTGCCGCGGCCAGCACCATCTGGCCGGGACGGTAATGGCGATCCACGAACCCCTCCAGGTCGGGCCGGGCAAATCCGCGCACCCGGTCCTCGGGGCCCAGAATGGTCCGCCCCAGCGGATGATCGGGATAGGCGCGCTCCTGCAACCAGTCAAAGATGATGTCGTCGGGCGTATCGAGCGCCTGCCCGATCTCCTGCAGGATCACGCCGCGCTCCACCTCGATCTCGCGCGCGTCAAAGGCCGGGTTGCGCAGGATGTCGGCCAGCACATCGGTGGCGAGCGGCACGTCGTCCTTCAGCACCCGCGCGTAATAGGCCGTCACCTCGCGCGAGGTGTAGGCGTTGATATAGCCGCCCACGTCCTCGATCGCCTCGGCGATCTGCACCGCGCTGCGCCGCGCCGTGCCCTTGAACGCCATGTGCTCCAGGAAATGCGCGATGCCGTTCTGCGCGGCCTCCTCGTTGCGCGCACCGGCCAGCACCCAGACGCCCACGGCCGCGGATTGCAGCCCCGGCATGGCCTCCGACACGACGCGGAATCCGTTGGAGAGGGTGGTCAGGTTGACACTCAATTGGCGATCCGTTCCTTGATTAGGGTCTCTATGGCGCGCAGGTCGTTGCCGACCCGCGTCACACGTTCTGCGCGGTCATACAGGTCCGCCATACGCTCGGGCAAGGGGGCGTGAATGCCGCTCGCCTCTTCCACCGCCGCTGGAAACTTCGCCGGGTGCGCGGTGGCCAGCGTGATCATCGGCACGCCGGGGTGGCGGTGCGCCTCGGCCACGTGCACACCCACCGCCGAATGGGGGCAGAGCAACTCTCCGCTGCGCTCCCAAGTCGCGCGGATCGCGGCGCGGGTCTCGTCCTCGTCCGCACGCCCGCTCTCGAACGTCTCGCGCAGCGCCTGCAAGGCGCCCTGACTGACCGCGAAACCTCCCGCCTTCAGCTCGTCCATCACCTGCGCCACGGCGGCACCCTCCTGCCCGTAGGCATAGTAGAGCGCGCGCTCGAAATTCGAACTCACCTGGATATCCATCGACGGGCTGATCGACGGCGCAACCCCGTCAGGCCGATATTCCCCGGTGCTGAGACACCGATGCAGGATATCGTTCTGATTGGTCGCCACCACCAGCCGGTCGATGGGCAGCCCCATTTGCCTGGCGATGAACCCCGCGAAAATATCCCCGAAATTCCCCGTCGGCACGGTGAAGCTCACCTTCCTGTCCGGCGCGCCGAGGCTCACCGCAGAGGTGAAATAATACACCACCTGCGCCAGCACCCGCGCCCAGTTGATGGAATTCACACCGGCCAGCCGCACCCCGTCACGAAACTCGAAATCGTTGAACATGTCCTTCACGCGCGCCTGCGCGTCGTCGAAATGCCCGTCGATGGCGAGCGCATGCACATTGCTCTCACCCGGCGTCGTCATCTGCCGCCGCTGCACCTCGGATACACGGCCATGCGGGTAGAGGATGAACACGTCCACCGCATCGAGCCCCCGAAACGCCTCGATCGCCGCCGATCCGGTATCGCCGCTCGTCGCCCCCACGATGCACACGCGCCGCCCCGAGCGCGTCAATGACGCCTCGAAAAGCTGCCCGATAAGCTGCATCGCGAAATCCTTGAACGCCAGCGTCGGGCCGTGAAACAGCTCCAGCAGGAAGTGCCCGCTGTCCAACTGCTTGAGAGGCGCCCGCGCTGCGTGGCCAAAGCCCGCATAGGCCCGCGCGATGATCCCGCGAAATTCGTCGTCGGTAAAGGCATCACCGATGAACGGCCGCATCACCCGGAACGCGGCCTCCTCGTAGCTTACCCCCTCCAGCGCACGAATATCGTCGGCACTCATCTGCGGAATGCTCTCCGGCAGATACAGCCCGCCATCGCGCGCCAGCCCCGTCAGCATCGCCTCTTCAAAGCTCAAGCTGGGCGCCTGCCCCCGCGTCGAGATATACCTCATTGCCCTGCCCCTTTCGCGGCGCGCCGCGCCCGCCAGATGAAAGCCCCGGTCATCGCCGCCCAGATGATGGCCAGCGAGAACCACGTGATCGCGTAACTCAGGTGATCATTCGGAATCCCGCCCGTGTCTACCGGCAGCGGCGTCACGCCCTGTTCCGGCGGCGACACATCGCGCGCCACGACCAGAACCGGCTCGGTCTCCAGCACCTCGGCCATCTGCGCGATGTCGCGGGCGAACCAGGTGTTGCCCGCCACGTCGTTCTCGGGCGTGGAACTCAGCCGATCATCGGGCCAGTGCAGGTTGCCGGTGACGCGCACCTCGCCAGAGGTTTGCGGAATATCCGCCGCCACCTTCACGAAGCCCCGGTCCAGCAGCACCCGCCGCCCGCCCGTGTCCAGCGCCGAGATGAGCCGATAGCCCGCGCCCACCTGCTTGCGGCTCACCAGCACCCGCAGCGCGCGCGCCCCGATCCTCCCGGTCACCGCGACCGGCAGGTAACGGTCGGCCTGCGGCTCCGCCTCGTCGGGCAACGCCACCGGCGCCGCAGAAATCCGCGCCTCGATATCGGCGAGGATGCCCTCCTTCCACGCCAGCCGGTCAAGCTGCCACTTGCCCAGGCCCAGCAGCACCGCCACACCGGCGATGCCGAAGATGAGAGGAACGATCAGGGTCTTTCGCATGATCCACACTCAAAAGGAAAATGCGGGGACGGCCCCCGCATCTTCATCTTGCCAAAAATATCCGCGCTTGCCAGGCGAAACCCGGTCAGCCGCCCCAGATATAGACCGCGGCGAACAGGAACAGCCAGACCACGTCAACGAAGTGCCAGTACCACGCCGCCGCCTCGAACCCCACATGCTGCTCGGGTGTGAAATGACCCTTCAGCACCCGCAGCAGGCAGACGAACAGAAACACCGTGCCGATGATGACGTGCGCCCCGTGAAAGCCCGTCGCCATGAAGAAGTTGGCCCCATAGATATTGCCCGAGAAGCCGAACCCGGCATGGCTGTATTCATAGACTTGGAAAAACGTGAACAGCGCCCCCAGAACGATGGCGATGATCAGGCCCCATTTCACGTCCTGCCGGTTGTTCTCGTGCACCAGCGCGTGGTGCGCCCAGGTCGCGGCACAGCCCGAGCACAGCAGGATCAGCGTGTTGATGAGCGGCAGGTGCCAGGGGTCGAAGGTCTCGATCCCGGCGGGCGGCCAGATGCCGTCCACCATTGGCGAGGCGTCGCCCATCGGATACATCGCGTGCTTGAAGAAGCTCCAGAACCACGCCGAGAAGAACATCACCTCCGACATGATGAACAGGATGAAGCCATAGCGCAGCCCGATGCGCACCACCGGCGTGTGATCGCCGGTCTGCCCCTCGTGGACCACGTCGGCCCACCAGCCGAACATGACGTAAATCACGCCGACCAGCCCGGCGAGCAGCATCCAGGGCCCGCTGTCATGGAAAAACAGCACCGCCCCGAACAGCATGACGAACCCCGACAGCGCGCCCAGAAGCGGCCATATGGAGGGGTGCAGGATATGGTAGTCGTGATTCTTGGTATGTGCCATCTCGGTCTCTTCCCTCGTCACAGGCTCAGTTCAGCGTTGTACCGTCTGTTTCCCCGGACGCAAGCGCCGCGTGGTTTTCCGGCAGGTCGATCTCGTGGAATGTATAGGACAGCGTGATCGTGTGGATATACTGCCCCTCGCGGTCGTCCACGATCTCGGGGTCCACGTAGTAGGTCACCGGCATCTGCACCCGCTCGCCGGGTTGCAGCACCTGCTCGGTGAAGCAGAAGCAGTCGATCTTGGTGAAAAACCCACCCGCCTCGTAGGGCGTCACGTTGTAGTTGGCGCGCCCTGCCACCACGCGGTCGGTGGGGTTGTAGGCCTCGTAGAAGGCCAGGCCCGTCTCGCCGATGCGAATCTCCATCTCGCGCTGCATGGGCTTGAACTCCCACGGCATGCCGCGCTCGCGGCTTGCGTCGAAACGCACCTTGATGGTCTGGTCGAGGATGTCCTCGCTCGCCACGTCCGACACGCCGGTGACCCCGCCAAAGCCGGTCACGCGGCAAAACCAGTCGTAGAACGGCACCGAGGCCCAGGCGAGCCCGCCCATCAGCACCACCACGCCCACAAGGCGGGTGACGGTCTTCGTCTTCGGATCGAGCGCCATCAGTTCCCCTCCCCCTGCTGTGTCGGCACACTGAAATCCTCGTTCGAGACCTTGGCGATCGTCAGCCCGAAGACCAGCGCCACGAATCCCGCCAGCACCAGCCCCAGCCCGAGGTTGCGCCCGAACCGGCGCTTGTGCAGCTCGTGTTCCTCGCGAAAGCTCATGCCCAGCCCCCGAAACCGAGGCCCCCGAGGCCCAGCCCCGCCAGCGCCGCCTCTGCGAGGATGGCGGTGAAATGCGCAAAGAGATACCACAGCGACAGCCGGAAGGCGCGTTTCTCCACGCGGTAATCGTCGGCCTCCGCCATGTCTTCGTCGCGCCGCCAGATCGCCACCGCGTCGCGCAGGAACAGCGCGTTGAACACCAGCGCCACGATCAGGTAGACTGGCCCGCCAATCCCGGTGAACGCCGCGCCCACGGCCATCACGGCCAGCAGCACGGTATAGACGAGGATATGCAGCCGGGTCGATTTGCGGCCATGCGTCACCGTCAGCATCGGCACGCCCGCACCGTCGTAATCGCCCCGCATGAACAGCGCCAGCGCCCAGAAATGCGGCGGCGTCCACATGAAGATCAGCGCGAACATCAGCACCGATTCGATGCTCACCGTCCCGGTCGCCGCCGCCCAGCCGATCATCGGCGGAAACGCCCCCGCGGCGCCGCCAATGACGATGTTCTGCGGCGTCCAGCGCTTAAGCCCGACGGTGTAGATCACCACGTAGAAAAAGATGGTGAAGGCAAGGATCGCGGCGGCCAGGGCATTGGTGGCGAGCCACAGCATCACCACCGCGAACACCGCCAGCGTGATGCCGAATGCAAACGCCTCGTCGCGCGTCACCTTGCCCGCCGGGATCGGCCTCCTGCGCGTCCGCCTCATCAGCGCGTCGATATCGGATTCCCACCACATGTTGAGCGCGCCCGCAGCGCCCCCGCCCACGGCAATGAACAGGATCGCGGCCAGCGCCTCCACCGGGTGCAGCGCGACCGGCGCGGCCAGCAGCCCCACCAGCGCGGTGAACACCACCAGCACCATCACCCGCGGCTTCAACAGCGCGAAGAAATCACCAAAGCCGCCCTCTCCGGGCTGCGCGGTGCTGGCTTGGTGAAGGCTCGCGTCGCTCATATCTTGCTCATTCTCTTCGCGGCGGGGCGGCGCGCGCCCCGCTGTCCATGCATCCGGCGTGCGCACACGCCCCGGCGCGCCCGCAGCGATGTCACTCGGTCGAGGCGACCTGCACAGCGGCACCCGGCAAGGTGGACGGGTCGCCCGCATATTCGTCGATCGCGCCTTCCAGCCACTCCTGGTACTCGGCCTCGCTCACCACCTTGACGGTGATCGGCATATAGGCATGCGCCTGCCCGCACAGCTCCGAGCACTGGCCGAAATAGATGCCTTCCTTCTCGGCGGTGAACCAGAGCTGCGCCAGCCGCCCCGGCACCGCGTCCTGCTTTACGCCAAAGGCGGGGATCGTCCAGCTATGGATCACGTCGGCGCCGGTCACTGTCATCACCACGGTCTTGCCCACCGGCAGCACCACGGCGGTATCGGTGGCCAGCAGGAATTCATCGCGGCTATAGCCCGCCTCGACCAGTTGCTCCTCGACCTCCGGCGTCAGCCGGTTGTCGCCGCCGGTGGCGGGCGCACCGATCATGTAGCTGTCAAAGCCGAACTCGTGATCGGTGTACTCATAGCCCCAGTACCACTGATAGCCGGTCACCTTGATGTTGATGTCTCCCTCGGGGATTTCCTGCTGCTTGAACAGGATCGGCAGCGAGTTGGCCCCGATGAACACGAGGATCAGGATCGGCACGATGGTCCAGGCGATCTCGACCGGCGTGTGATGGGTGAATTTCGCCGGGTTCGGATTGGCGCGCCGGTTGTAGCGCACGATCACGTAGGCCAGCAGCGCCGTGACGAGGAGCGTGATGGCGATGATGATGACGTTGATCGCCCCGTCGAGCCATTGCAGGTCGCGGGCAAGCTCGGTCGCCGCGGGCTGAAACCCGGTTTTGCCCGCTGAGGGCGCGCCGACGATCTCCTGCGCTTGCGCGGGGAGGGCGGAAAAGGCGGCCATAAAGGCCAAGAGGCTGGGGGTAAGTCGCATTGTGCACCCTGGTCGGTTAAAGCGGTTCATGTCTCTGGCCTTGCCCGGTCGGGCCGGGCGGTGGCGGAACGCCGTTGTCTTGGTAACGTCTAAAACCATATTCTGAACGTGACGACAAGAAAGACCATTGCGGCAAACGGACGCTTTTTTTGATCTGGATCAAATCGCGGCGCCGGCTTGACGCCCCATCACGCAGGACAGCACCCCATGAGTGACACCCCCTTTCGCCCCTTCGACACGCTCCTCGACCGCGAGGCGGCGCTGGCGTCCCTGCGCGCGGCCACCCGTGGCGCCGACGATGGCGAGCTCTTTCTCGAACGCCGCCGCGCCGAGGCACTTAGCTTCGATGACGGACGGCTGCGCACCGCCTCCTACGACGCGTCCGAGGGGTTCGGCCTGCGCGCGGTGCACGGCGAGGTGACGGGCTACGCCCATTCCTCCGAGGTGAACGAGGCCGCGCTCGCCCGCGCGGTCGAGACGGCGCGCCTCGCCGTGGGCGCGGGCGGCGGCACCCTCGCGGCGGGCCCCGCGCCCACCAATACCCGCCTCTACACCGATGCCGACCCGATCGCCGGGGCGGGCTTTCCGGTCAAGATCGACACCCTGCGCGAGATCGACGCCTTCGCCCGCGATCTCGACCCCCGCGTGGTGCAGGTCACCGCCTCGCTCGCCGCCTCGCTTCAGGAAGTGGTGATCCTGCGCCCCGACGGGCAAGAGCTGCGCGACACCCGCCCCATGACCCGGCTCAATGTCTCGGTCATCGTCGAAGGAAACGGCCGCCGCGAACAGGGCAGCGCCGGCGGCGGCGGGCGGCTCGGCATGGGCGGGCTGATCGACCCGGCCGATTGGCAGGCCAAGACCCGCGAGGCCCTGCGCATCGCGCTGGTCAACCTGCGCGCCGAGGACGCCCCCGCCGGCGTGATGGACGTGGTGCTTGGCCCGGGCTGGCCCGGCATCCTCCTGCACGAGGCCATCGGCCACGGGCTCGAGGGCGATTTCAACCGCAAGGGCAGTTCCGCCTTTGCCGGGCTGATGGGCCAACGCATCGCCGCCCCCGGTGTCACCGTGCTCGACGACGGCACGATCCCGGACCGGCGCGGCTCGCTCACCTTCGATGACGAGGGCACGCCCTCGCGCCGCAACGTGCTGATCGAGGACGGCATCCTCGTGGGCTACATGCAGGATCGCCAGAACGCGCGCCTGATGGGGGTCGAGGCCACCGGCAACGGCCGCCGCGAAAGCTATGCCCACGCCCCCATGCCGCGCATGACCAACACCTACATGCTCGGCGGCGACGCCACCCCCGGCGATCTCATTGCCGGGATGAAGGACGGCCTCTACGCCGTCGGCTTCGGCGGCGGGCAGGTCGACATCACCAACGGCAAGTTCGTGTTCTCCTGCACCGAGGCGTACCGCGTCAAAAACGGCAAGGTCGGCGCCCCGGTCAAGGGCGCCACCCTCATCGGTGACGGCGCCACCGCCCTCCAGCAAATCCGCGGCCTCGGCAACGACATGGCCCTCGATCCCGGCATGGGCAGCTGCGGCAAGCAGGGGCAATGGGTGCCCGTGGGCGTGGGCCAGCCCTCGGTGCTGATCGGCGGGCTGACGGTGGGGGGATCGGCGGCGTAGCGGCACTCTTGGGTCAATACTGCCACGTAACCAGGGTCTGCCTTGCGCCCGGGATCAGGCCTGCACGGCTTGCAGACCCGCCCGGCCTTGCCGGCACTCCGTCATCGGCTCAGCGTTTCCACGGACAGGATCGTTGGCAGGTGCCGCGCGATTTCCGACCAGGTTTCGCCTTCGTCGAAACTGGCAAAAACCGAACCCGTGTTGGTTCCGAAGTAGACGCCCGCATCGGCATCGGTGGCCATGGACTGACGCAGCACGGTGAAGAAACAGGCGCCTTGCGGCAATCCATCGCGCTTGGCCTCCCAGGTCGCGCCCGCATCGGTGGATTTCCAGACGGCAGCCGAAGCGTCCGGCGGAAAACGACCGGCCATATCGCCGTTCAGCGGAAGCACCCAGATCGTAGCCGGATCACGAGGGTGGATCGCGATCGGAAAGCCAAAGGTGGACGGCAGCCCGTCGGTCACATCGTTCCATGTGCGCCCGCCATCCGTGCTTCGATAGGTGCCATGATGGTTTTGCTGATATAACAGGTCATCAGGCCCGCGCTGCATGTTATGCACGCAATGGCCGGTTTCACCGTTGCGTGGCGCAGCAGGATGATGGTGCTCGGCACAGACCGCATCATTGGACAGCCGGTTGCGGCGCTCCCAGCTCTTGCCGCCATCTTCGGTTGCAAACACCCCCGCCGCGGATATGCCAAGCCACATCTTGTCCCCGTTATCAGGATCGCTGAGCATCGAATGAAGAACCAGGCCCGCCGCGCCCGGATTCCAGGTCTCGCGGGTCGGATGGTTTTCCAGTGCGGCGTTCTTCTCCCATGTCCGGCCCCCATCCGCACTGAACAGAAGCGATGCAGGATTTGTCCCGGCATAAAGACCGCCGTGTGCCCTGTGCAACGACCAGACAGCCTTGAGGTTTTCAAACGGAACATCGGTGGGCGTCCAGTTCATGAATGCCGCCATGTCCGGGTCGGCGGCCGCCCATTCATCAATCTGACCGTTTGAAAGCTTGCACAGCTCCCATGTCTCGCCGTCCTCGGACCGCCAGACCCCCGCTCCGGGCCACTCCCCGCCACCGCCGGCCCACAATGTTCCGCTCTCCGGATCGCCGATTACGTGATTGATGCACCAACCGTCGCAATGGGGGCCCGAGACGGACCAGTCATGGGCCCCGGGGTCCAGGACAAAGGTGCCTTTCGTCGTGCCCAAGAGAACGCGTGAATTTGCCGTCATCGTTAGCCTCAATATGCCGCCATCGTTATCCTCCAGCCGTGAGAATACCATGGCAATCCGCCCGTGTCGCATCGGCGATGACATCCCGGCGGGTTTCGGCACATGTCCGCTCCGGGAGAAATTCGTCCCACAAATCGGGCGCACGAAACCGCCCTTGTCCCCCGAGGCACAGGTCCCGGCCCCGCCCGTCTTCATCTTGCCAAAAATATCCAGATCCCGCCCGATCCGCCCCCGCGCAACCCTTGCCACCCCGTGCCCGCCCCGCGCGCCGTGGTCACGACCGCGCCCCCGGGCGTGGCCCCGGTCCCCGGCACCGCCGCGATACCGACAGGATACCGACGCGATACCGACACCGCACAGAACGCCAAAAACGATGTAATTAATTTGCAATATCATATACTTAAATGAAATCGGCAAAAAATCGGCGACTCGCGCCATTCCGGTTTACCGCCCATTAACCCTGCCCGCGCTATCCCTGTCATTGCAAGTTGGCGAGGTCGCGGATGCCCGACACAAATCATCCTTCCACTCACCCCCCACTCCCACCCACCACGGAAGATGACCGGGTGTCGTGGCTTCGCCTCTTGCGCTCCCGCCGGGTCGGGCCGAATACCTTTCACCGGCTGATGGCCGAACACGGCTCTGCCGCTGCCGCGCTCGACGCCCTGCCCGGGGTCGCCCACGCCGCGGGCGTGTCCGATTACCGCGCGTGCCCTGCCGGCGTGGCCGAGGCCGAACTGCGCGCGGGCCATGCCGCGGGCGCACGGCTTCTCACCTTCGCCGATCCCGCCTACCCGGCGGCGCTGCGCGACCTGCCGGACGCACCGCCGCTCCTGTGGGTGATCGGCGATCCGGCGATCCTCTCCCGCCCCATGATCGCCATCGTGGGCGCCCGCAACGCCTCCTCGCTCGGCCTGCGCATGGCGCGCGCGCTCTCCGCCGATCTCGCGGCGCAGGGCTACCCGATCGTCTCGGGCCTCGCCCGTGGCATCGACACCGCGGCCCATCGCGCCAGCCTCGATGACGGCACGGTGGCCGCGATGGCCGGGGGGGTCGACGTGATCTACCCTTCCGAAAACGCCGAGCTTGCCGCGCGCATCGCCGAGAGCGGCCTGCGCCTGTCGGAGCAGCCCCCCGGCCTCGCCCCGCAGGCGCGCCACTTCCCGGTGCGCAACCGCCTCATCAGCGGGCTGGCGCGCGCCGTCGTGGTGGTCGAGGCCGCGGCCAAGTCCGGCTCGCTCATCACCGCGCGCACCGCGCTCGACCAGGGGCGCGAGGTCATGGCCGTGCCCGGCCACCCGATCGACGCCCGCGCCGCAGGCTGCAACATGCTGATCCGCGACGGCGCCACCCTGGTGCGCAACGCCGCCGACGTGATCGAGGCACTGCCCCGATCGCCCGAGGCATCGCAGGCCGAAATGCCGCTCGCCCCCGCGCCGACCCAGGTGCCAGACTTGTCACCGCCTCCTCCACAGCGCACATTGCGCGACACCGCCGCGCTGCACCGCCAGATCCTGTCACGCCTCGGGCCCTCGCCGCTGGCCGAGGATCAGCTCATCCGCGATCTCGCCAGCCCCGCGCAGACCGTCGCCCCGGCCCTCGTCGCGCTCGAACTTGACGGGCGCATCACCCGCCACCCCGGCGGCCTCGTCTCGCTCGCCGTCTGACCGCATGCCACCTGGGGCCCCAGCGCCGTTCTCTGACCCTGCGTTGACAAATCCCCTTGCCAGCCCACATGGTGCGCCGCCATAAGCGGCCCCCAGAGCCGGAAGGAGTGCCCATGCCCGTCGTCGTCGTCGAATCGCCTGCAAAAGCCAAGACGATCAACAAGTATCTCGGCGATGGCTACACGGTTCTGGCAAGTTATGGCCATGTCCGCGACCTGCCGCCCAAGGACGGTTCGGTCGATCCCGAGAACGGATTCGACATGACATGGGAGGTGGGCGCCGACGCGCGCAAGCACGTCAAGGCCATCGCCGACGCGCTCAAGGACGATAACGCGCTCATCCTCGCGACCGACCCCGACCGCGAGGGCGAGGCGATCAGCTGGCACCTCGAGGAAACCCTGCGCAAGCGCAAGGCGATCCGCAAGGACACGCCGGTCAGCCGCGTCGTCTTCAACGCCATCACCAAATCCGCCGTGACCGAGGCGATGCAGAACCCGCGTGACATCGACGCGCCGCTGGTCGAGGCCTATCTCGCGCGCCGCGCGCTCGACTACCTCGTCGGCTTCAACCTCAGCCCCGTGCTCTGGCGCAAGCTGCCCGGCGCGCGCTCGGCGGGGCGCGTGCAATCGGTCTGCCTGCGCCTCATCGTCGAGCGCGAGCAGGAGATAGAGGCGTTCAGGCCCCGCGAATACTGGTCCGTCAAGGCCCGCCTCACCACCCCGCGCGGGCAGGATTTCGAGGCCCGCCTCGTCACCCTCGCGGGCGACAAGCTCGACAAGTACAGCCTGGAAAACGCCACGCAGGCCGACATGGCAGTGCAGGCGGTGGCGGCGCGTGCCCTCACCGTCACCGGCGTCGAGGCGAAACCGGCAACGCGCAACCCCTCGGCCCCGTTCATGACCTCGACCCTGCAACAGGAGGCGAGCCGCAAGTTCGGCATGGGCGCGCGGCAATGTATGTCCGCTGCGCAACGGCTCTACGAGGCCGGGCTCATCACCTACATGCGAACCGACGGGATCGACATGGCCCCCGAGGCGGTGATGGCCGCGCGCGACGCGATCAAGGACCGATACGGCGCGGACTATCTCCCGAAATCGCCGCGCATGTACAAGAACAAGGCCAAGAACGCCCAAGAGGCGCATGAATGCATCCGCCCCACCGACATGACGCGCGACGCCGGCAAGCTACGCATCTCCGACGCCGATCAGCGCAAGCTCTACGATCTGATCTGGAAACGCACGCTCGCCTGCCAGATGGCCGCCGCCCGGCTGGAGCGCACCACGGTCGAGATCGGCAGCGAGGACGGCCAGGTGGGTCTGCGCGCCACCGGGCAGGTGATGCTCTTCGACGGCTTCCTCAAGATCTACGAGGAGGGGCGCGACGACGTGGCCACCGACGACGACGACCGCCGCCTGCCGCAGATCGCGCAAGGTGACAAGGCCAGCTTCGCCAAATCCTCGCTGCGCACGGAATTCGCCAAGGCGCAAGAGGCCAAGGACACCCCCGCCGCCATGCTCTCGGAGAACGAGGCGGTACTGGGCCTGCAACACTTCACCCAGCCTCCGCCCCGCTACACGGAGGCGACGCTGGTCAAGAAGATGGAAGAACTGGGCATCGGCCGCCCCTCGACCTATGCCAGCGTGCTCGGCACCATCGAAGAGCGCGAATACGTCCGCAAGGAACAGGGCCGCCTCATCCCCGAGGACAAGGGCCGCATCGTCACCACCTTCCTGATCAACTTCTTCCGCAAATACGTGGGCTACGAGTTCACCGCCAATCTCGAAGAGGATCTCGACCGGGTGAGCGCGGGCGAGGCCGATTACAAGGAGGTGCTGTCGCGCTTCTGGCGCGATTTCTCGGCGGCCATCTCCGAGACCTCCGAGCTGAGGATCAAGGAAGTGCTCGACGTGCTCGACGACGCGCTCGCTCCCACGCTCTACCCGCCCCGCGAGGACGGCGGCGACCCGCGCCAATGCCCGCTCTGCGGCACCGGACGACTGCACCTCAAGACCTCGCGTTCGGGCGGATTCGTGGGCTGCGGCAATTACCCCGAATGCCGCTACACCCGCCCCATCGGCGGCGACGCGGCCGAAAACGGCGACCGCATCCTGGGCGAGGACGAGCACGGCAACGAGATTTCCCTGCGGTCGGGCCGCTTCGGTCCCTACGTGCAGCGCGGCGAGGCCACCGAGGACAACAAGAAGCCCGACCGCGCCAGCCTTCCCAAGGGCTGGAAGGCAGACGAGATGACGCTGGAAAAGGCGCTCACCCTGCTGAGCCTGCCGCGCGAGGTGGGCGAGCATCCCGAGGGCGGCACGATCAAGTCGAATTTCGGTCGCTACGGCCCCTACATCATGCACCAGGGCCCCGATGACGCCAAACCCGTCTACGCCAATCTCAAGGACCCCAATGACGTGTTCGAGATCGGCATGAACCGTGCGGTGGAACTGCTCGCCGCCAAGCGCGCCAATCCCGGCGGGCGCGGGCGCACGGCGGCCAAGGCCCTGCGCGATCTGGGCGAACATCCGGGCGAGGGCGGGCCGGTGCAGGTCTTCGAGGGACGCTACGGCCCTTACGTGAAATGGGGCAAGATCAACGCCACCCTGCCCAAGGACACGAGCCCCGAGGACATCACCCTCGAGGCGGCGACCGATCTCATCGCGGCCAAGGCAGCCAAGTCCGGCGGCAAGAATAAGGCTGCGCCCAAAAAGACCGCGGCCAAGAAGACCGCGGCCAAGAGCACGACCGGCAAGGCGGCCTCAAAGACCACCGCGCGCAAGAAGGTGGGCTGAGGCAGGGGCAGTCGAAATCTTCAAAAGATTTTGGCGCGCTTTCTTTCAAAGAAAGCGGGCGTAATGGCCGGGGCTACGTAGTAATCCGTAAATCGCCGCGATGCAGCGCGCCCCGCGTTGACACCGCCCCCCGCCCCGCCGCATACCAAGGTCGACGGATTTCAGGAGGAGATGCGCGATGTCCAAGGTATACGGCTCGGCGGCCGAGGCGCTTGACGGGCTCTTGCAGGACGATATGACCATCGCCGCGGGCGGCTTCGGCCTCTGCGGCATTCCCGAGTTGCTGCTCGCCGCGATCCGCGATTCGGGCGCCAAGAACCTCACCTTCGCGTCCAACAACGCAGGCGTTGACGATTTCGGCATCGGCATCCTGCTGCAGACCCGGCAGGTCAGAAAGATGATGTCGTCCTACGTGGGCGAGAACGCCGAATTCATGCGCCAGTATCTCAGCGGTGAGCTCGAACTCGAATTCAACCCCCAGGGCACGCTCGCCGAGCGGATGCGCGCGGGCGGCGCCGGCATTCCGGGCTTCTATACCAAGACCGGCGTCGGCACCCAGATCGCCGAGGGCAAGGAACACAAGGAGTTCCCCACCGGCCCCGGCGGCCAGCCCGAGACCTATATCCTCGAGCGCGGCATCTTCGCCGATCTCTCGATCGTCAAGGCATGGAAGGCCGACACGACCGGCAACTGCATCTTCCGCAAGACCGCGCGCAACTTCAACCCGCCCGCGGCCATGTGCGGCCGCACCTGCGTGATGGAGGTCGAGGAGATCGTCGAACCCGGCACGCTCGACCCCGACTGCATCCACCTGCCCGGCATCTACGTGCACCGCCTGATCCAGGGCGATCACGAGAAACGCATCGAACAACGCACCGTGCGCAAGAGGGAGGAAGCCTGATGCCCTGGACCCGCGACCAGATGGCGGCACGCGCCGCGCAGGAGCTCGAGGACGGCACCTATGTAAATCTCGGCATCGGCATCCCGACCCTGGTGTCGAACTACATCCCCGAGGGCGTTCAGGTGACGCTGCAATCCGAAAACGGGATGCTCGGCATGGGCCCCTTCCCGCTCGAGGGCGACGAAGACCCCGATCTCATCAACGCCGGCAAGCAGACCATCACCGAGCTGCCCCACACCGCCTATTTCGATAGCGCCACCTCCTTCGGCATGATCCGGGGCGGCAAGATCGCGATGGCGATTCTCGGCGCGATGGAGGTGGCCGAGAACGGCGATCTGGCCAACTGGATGATCCCGGGCAAGCTGATCAAGGGCATGGGCGGCGCGATGGACCTCGTCGCCGGCGTGCGCCGGGTGGTGGTGGTAATGGACCACACCAACAAGGCGGGTGAATCAAAGCTGCTCAAGAAATGCACCCTGCCGCTCACCGGCACCGGCGTGGTGAATCGCATCGTCACCAACCTCGGCGTGCTCGACGTGGTCGAGGGGGGCCTGCGCATCGTGGAATGCGCCGATGGCGTGACCGAGGACGAGATCCGCGCCGCCACCGAGGCCGCGATCGTCAACTGAAACCGTCGACCGACCGGGGCCGGGCCGCCGCGCCCGATCCCGGTCTAGTTCAACGCCAGGTCGAAGGCGCAGGCGTCGGTGACGAGCTCGGGCCGCGTCTTGCACAGCCCCCGCGCCACCTCGAAGGCCGCGAGTACGCGCGGCACGTAATCGCGCGTCTCCGCAAAGGGGGGCACGCCGCCGTGATCGCGCAGCGCCCCCTCGCCCGCGTTGTAACCCGCCAGCGCCAGGATGACGTCGCCGCCGAATTCGCCGATCAGCCAGTCGAGATAGGCCGCGCCGCCGCGGATGTTCTCGGTCGGGGCCAGCGGGTCGGCCACGCCGAACCGCGCGGCGGTGTCGGGCATGAGCTGCATCAGACCCTGCGCCCCCTTCTCGGACACCACCTCCGCGCGCCCGCCCGATTCCACCGCGATCACCGACAGCACCAGCGCGGGCGACACCCGCGTGCCGACGGTGGCGCGCAGGATGTCGGCGCCCCGCGCGCGCAGGATGTCACGCAGGGTTTGCAGCCGCGGCACTGCCGGGGCCACCCCATCGGGCGGATTGGCGAGACGTGTCATCGCGGCGCGCAGGCGCAAAGCCCCGTCAGCGTCGAGCGCGGCGGGCACCTCCTCCCAGAACCAGCCAAGGCGCGGCTCCGCCCGCGCACCTGCCTCGCTCCCGCCGTCGGCAAGCGGGGCCTCGCGTGGCGTGATCTGCACCAGCGGGCCGCGCGGCGCACCGGGCTTCGGGGCTTCCTCGAACTTGGGCGAGAAGTCGGGAAAGGGCGGCGGGCCATCGCCCCGCGCGCCGCCACCCGGTGCCAGCGCGGCAAAAAAGCACAAAACCCTGAATATTCCGTTGATCGGCACCGCTCTGCCCCGGATCGTTTCCCTTCATCATGTCAACAATCCGCTCTCATGGCCAGAATCGTTGCGTGAAACACGGATCGTTTTGCGCGATTTTCGTCAAATTCTGCACGCAAAAGATGTATATCGAGAGATATTTTCAGTTTATATTATTTATTTTCAACAGCTTACCAACTTTCTCGGTAAAATTCACCAAAACACGGAAATCGCTGCATTGCCGCCCAAATCGCGCCCGGATTGGGCGACCATATAGGATCACACCACGACGGCAACGGGCCATAAAACTGGAGGGTCTGAAACCGGGGTGGATGTGAAACCTGAGCAACTGATCCTTTGGAGGGACCAAACCATGATGAACTTTTTCAAGAACTTCTCGAAAGACGAAG